>CACZPF010000413.1 GCA_902782975.1 uncultured Lachnospiraceae bacterium | reverse complement strand
TCCAAGGGTCTGCCGTCTCTATGGACAACTTCTGCCGGGCTGTTCGATTGTAAGCGATAAACTTAATGACATTGAGACGGTTCTCCGTCTCCGTTTTCAGAAAATTCAGCAAAAGGCGACAGAGAACCATCCCCTGTCTCTTTCTCTCATGTTTCCCACAAGAAGGAGGACTTATATGAAATACACTCAATTTCAGGATCTGTCACTTTCCAATCTCGGCTTCGGAACAATGCGTCTTCCGCTTCTGGCAGACGGGAAAACAATTGACAAAGAGAGCCTCGAAAAGATGGTTGCCTACGCGATGGAACATGGCGTAAATTACTTTGATACCGCCTATCCGTATCACGGCGGTTACAGTGAGATCGCTATCGGAAAGGCACTTTCCGCCTACCCGAGGGACAGCTGGTACCTGGCAAGCAAATATCCGGGGCATCAGATCTCATCCAGCTATGATCCCGCAGCGGTTTTTGAGGAACAGCTAAAAAAGTGCGGCGTGGATTACTTTGATTTCTATCTGCTTCACAATGTATATGAAAACTCCATCGGAGTATACACGGATCCAAAGTGGGGAATTCTGGATTACTTTAAGGAACAGAAGCGCCTTGGCCGGATC
This sequence comes from uncultured Lachnospiraceae bacterium, assembly GCA_902782975.1. Classification (GTDB taxonomy): domain Bacteria; phylum Bacillota; class Clostridia; order Lachnospirales; family Lachnospiraceae; genus Blautia_A. The sequence goes on along the minus strand of CACZPF010000413.1, from coordinate 3,493 downwards.
CGCCATCTTGGCTTTTCCACTCACGCTCGTCCGGAAACAATGGAACAATTTCTGGATCATGCTGGTGAAAGCATGGAATTCTGCCAGATCCAGTTAAATTATCTGGACTATACCTTACAGGATGCAAGAACAAAGGTTGATCTGCTGAACAGACGCGGTATTCCGGTGTGGGTCATGGAACCGCTGCGCGGCGGCAGGCTGGCAGAATTATCCCCGGAAGATACAGAAAAACTGCGTACTCTTCGCCCGGATGAGAGCACGGCTGCGTGGGGATTCCGATGGCTGATGAATGTTCCCGGTGTGACTATGATCCTGTCGGGAATGTCCAGTCTGGACCAGATGAAGGATAATGTACGTACTTTTTCAGAAGGAGCACCTCAGACAGAGGAAGAGGAACATCTTCTTCTGGATATAGCTGAAAAAATGAAGGATGCGCTTCCGTGCACACGCTGCCGCTACTGCTGTGATGGATGTCCTGCCGGACTGGATATCCCCATGCTGATCCATGCGTACAACGATCTGAAATTCGGCGGCGGCATGACGGTCGCCATGCAGTTTGATGCCCTCCCGCAGGACAAGAAGCCATCAGCCTGTCTGGCATGCGGAGCCTGTGCCAAAATATGTCCGCAGAAAATCGATATCCCCGCTGCGCTTTCAGACCTTTCTGATATGCTGGCCAAGGCACCCAGTTGGGCGGAACTCTGTAAAGAGCGGGAAAAGATCCGCAGAAACCTTGCAAAAACCCTTTAAAAGTCTCATAAATAAGAAAGGCCGTCGATGAAAGCGTACTATCACCTTCCGGGCCTGTTTGAATTTTACGAATTCTACCGCATCTTTCTGCCATTTTTTTACAGCCATAGGGAGTACTTTTACGACTGGTGCGAAATTGGATCGATCTACGGCGCCCCAAAAGACTGTCTCTGGGGAGGCGGCCGTACCGGATCCGGCGAGGCAGAGCCTTCGGATGTGGCGGCACTGATGCGGGAATATTCGATTTCCGCGCGTCTTACGTTCAGCAATTCCCTGTTGAGAGAAGAGCATCTTTCCGATAAAAAGTGCCATGCCCTGTGCGCCTTGTTCGAAAAAAACGGCCCGGTGAGAAACGGAGTGATCATCTGCTCAGATCTCCTGTTAGGCCACCTTCGGGAAAAATACCCGGACCTGTATTTTGTGTCTTCGACCACAAAAGTGCTGACGGATTTCGAGCAGCTGAAAAACGAACTGAGTCGGGAGGAATTTTTATTTGCAGTACCCGACTTCAGGCTGAATAAAGCCTTTGACAGGCTGAATACATTGCCGCAGGACATGAAGCAGAAGGTCGAGTTTCTCTGCAATGAGTGCTGCTGGTTTGACTGTCCCGAAAGAAAAGAATGTTACGAGAATGTCAGCAGGAAAAACCTGGGGGAAGACTGCCCGGATCACGTCTGTGCTTCTCCCTTTGCCGAAAGAGGATACCGCTTCTCCGATGCGATGGAGAATCCGGGATTCATAGGAATGGAGGATATCCGGAAGAGATATATGCCATGCGGATTCTCCCACTTTAAAATCGAAGGAAGGGGGCTTGGCAGCGCCGTCCTTCTGGAGTTCCTGCTCTACTATATGACAAAACCGGAACATCAACTGAAAGTCCGCGAAGAAATCTACCTGGACAGCACACTGGATCTGTTTTAGGCAACAAGAGGAAGTATCTGATGGAAAAACGGAGAATGATAATCGACACAGCCATGGTCATCCTGCTGCCATTTCTGATGGCCTACAGTCTGATCGGTGAAACCAACCATGAGATTCTTGGAATCGCCATGGGGGTACTGTTCATCACACATCACATATTTAATTACCGCTGGTATAAAAATCTGTTTCACGGACGATATACCTTTATAAGAATCCTGGGAACCATTATTAATCTGCTCCTGACTGCTGCCATTGTCCTGCAGATGATAAGCGGTATTCTGGTCTCGAAGCATATTTTTACGTTTTTAAGCATTCCCGGGACAGCATCCATAAGCCGTATGGTGCACCTTTTATGTGCGTACTGGAGTTTTATGCTGATGTCCGCGCATCTTGGCCTGCATGTCCGGTCCATGTCTGCCCGGGTGGGAATTCATAAACGCCCAGGCTTGTTCCGGGCTCTCTCTGTCCTGTTTATTCTAATATCCGGATATGGGATTTATGCATTCATCCGGCGGCAGATTGCGGAATATTTGTTCATGAAGACCGCATTTGCCTTTTTTGACTATAGTGAACCTGTCATTTTCTTTTTAGCTGATTACCTGGCTGTCATGATACTGACAGCAACAGTGTTTTATTATATTTCATCCTTTGCTTCCCGTACAGCAAAAAACAGCAGAAAGAAACCGCTGAAACCGCGGCTGATCATAATTCTTGTTCTTCTGGCAGCAGCTGCCGTTCTTTTTGTTACCATGGGTATGCCCTACATCCGCAGACATTTTATACCGGTCAAAATCGACAGATCCCAGGCAGCAGCCATGGCAGCCATCGATTTCGGCGACAGAAAAATCCTGACTGTTCAGTTTACCCGCGTTGGAAATTCAGCCTTTGATGACGATGTGGCGGCAGTTTCGTCCGCATCCCTTATGAAGGATGGCAGCACCCTCGTCGGAAATGCAGAACTGCTTGCTGAAATGATCCGGAACGCGGCAGGAGGCGACCTGTACGCAATCACTACAGAAAAGAAATATCCTTCATCCTACAAAGATACATGTGGTGAAGCTCTTAAGGAATTAAATTCCGGCGAAGAATCGGTCCTTCTGGGAGATCTGCCGGATACATCCGTATATGATACCGTCTTTCTCGTTTACCCGATCTGGTGGGGAACCGTTCCAAAACCCGTGGAATCCTTTTTAAAGCAGACGGATCTTTCCAAGGCTGTCATCTATACGGTCGTGACGCATGGCGGAAGCAGAGAAGGGTCCTGCATCCGGGATATGAAGCCCATGACCTCCGGAACCGTCTCGGACAACTACCTGACTGTCTACGATGACGATGCCGACACAGCCCGCGACCAGATTGCCGCCTGGCTTAAAACATGCGCCTCAGCAGACGCAAAATAAGGTTCGCCCCAAAATCCTGAAAATACTTCTCATATATTGGAAAATGTGTTATAGTAAAACTGCCACGCCGGTTCTGGGAGGAGTGTGGGAGAAATCCTGCATCGGAGGTGTCCGGTCTCACCAAATGCTTATCCCGCGAACACGCTCCGGCCGGGGTGGCCCTTATAAATACTGGGGTTGCGGGGATTTTGCATGATAAAAATGCAAGAACATAATGGCGAAAATAGTGGTAACAAGGTGGTAACAACATATCTGAAAGCAAGATAAAATCTGGAGAAAGGGGCAATTTGCAGTTAAACTCCTTTTCGATGTCAGCATACATTATGTACTTAAAGGTATATATACCACACTGGCGGATGTCTTTTATGACAATCCGCCAAATGTATTATTGTACCAGAGGAAAAACCAGATGCAATGACAGG
>CACZPF010000412.1 GCA_902782975.1 uncultured Lachnospiraceae bacterium | reverse complement strand
GAGCTCTTTGAGCACGGGATAGAGAGGTTCGTCTTCACCAAGAGTCAGCATTTCTTCCTGATCCGGGGTAAAAAGCAGCGACCAGAAACCGTTTTCTTCAATAAGAGCACCCTGCCGGTCCAGCAGAATGACAAGGTCTTTTCTGTTCCGCAGGGGGAGAAGCACATCATTCACAGCCAGCTGCAGCATAAACTCATCTACGGTACGTTCATAAGAGATCCGTCTTGTGATCGGAAAATCCAGATCCCTCAGATGCCTCATCTGCAGCAGGGGGATCCTGTCTTCATCAAAAAAGGTCAGAAGAGGCTGACCCGGAATATATTCCTGATAATATTTTTCACTTTTCATAATAATTTATCCTAACGCCGCAATAGATGCGGCGTATTTCCTTTCTGTATACAAAATTCGTGATCACCCGGGACGAGCTTTCCTGGCGCTGGGGAGAATTAATCTGTGCAAACAGTTCGTCCGGAAGATCCCGCGTATTATATCCCCATAAAAACATTTCTCAGTAATCCCGACTTTGCCGGGCACCCGGGGTGCAAAACATAATGGCATTGGGACAGCCATCTGCAATTCTAAAACTGTTAATAGTAACTATATAGTAAAGTAATTAAAATGCTTTTGTTGTTATATTTGACTAATTCATAAGGGGAATGATACTATTACTAAGAAGCAATATTAACAAAACCACACATATTTTAAAGAAAGGAACGTGAATTATGAGAAAGTCGATCGCAGCAGTATTAACAGCAGCTATGACACTGAGTATGGCCTTCACCGCATTTGCGGCAGACGACTATGAAATCAAAATGTCCACACAGCTGAGCGAAGGATCGCCCTTTGTAGAAGGATTCTACGCCTGGGCTGATGCTGTCAAAGAAAAGACAGACGGGCACGTAACCATTGAAGTTTATCCTTCCGCAGCGCTCGGAAGCGATGAGGACGTGATCGAGCAGGCTCTTCAGGGCGCCAACGTTGCAGTCCTCACTGACTGCGGACGTATGGGCAACTATGTACCGGAAATGGGAATTCTGAATGCAGCATATTTTGCCGACAGCCTGGAAGAAATGAGAAAATTCATGGATACCGACGTATTCAAAGGCTGGACTGATCAGCTTGAGCAGGAGCACGGGATCATCGTCCTGAACTTTGGCTGGTGCGACGGTTTCCGTCACTTCCTCACCAATAAACCGATCTATTCTCCCGCAGATCTCTCCGGCGTCCTCATCCGTACACCCGGCGCGGCCGTATGGAGCAAATCCATCGAATCTCTCGGCGCTACGCCGGTATCCACCGTCGGATGGGCCGAAGTTTACAATGCGGTTCAGACAAAGATCATCGACGGTGCTGAAGGCCAGACTTCTGCTTCCTATCCGGCTGCTCTGTATGAAGTCCTTGATTACATGGACCAGACCGGCCATATCCTTCTGATGAACGGTATCATCGTCGGAGAAAAATTCTGGAGCACCATTCCGGAAGAATATCAGAAGATCATTGTCGAAGAATGTGCTGTTGCTGCAGAGAACGCTTCACAGAAAGTAGCGGATCAGGCTTCGGAATTTGAAGCCAAGATGGCGGAAGCCGGCATGACCATTATCCCGCCGGAAGAAATTGATCTGGAAGCATTCCGCAAAGCTTCCGAAGCTGCCTATGAAGCCCTGGGATTCACAGAGCTTCGCAAGACACTCTATGAGATGATCGGCAAAGAATAATTGCTGAAGAATGATCACAAAAGAATGATTGGCAAAGAATGATCGCTAAAGAATGATCATTGAAGAATGATCGGCAAAGAATGACTGGCAAAGAATGATCGCTGAAGAATGATCGACAAAGATGACCGGCAAAGAGTATCCGGCTTCGGATACTCTGCCGGTGCGTATATGAAAGGAAAATATTATGAACGACAGGCAATGGGAAATCGTAAAGGCGGCTGCACGTTGTGAAAAGCTGGACCAGGTCCCCGCGGGAATGATCGTGGACAGCCCCTGGATGCCGGGTTACTGCGGCGTCAGTACACTGGATTATTATACAGATCTTGACACCTGGTTCAGCTGCTATGACAAACTCCGGGCGGACTTCCCGGAAATGATCCTCTTCCCGGATTACTGGGTGGAATTCGGCATGGCGTCCGAATCGGTGGCTTTTGGCTGCAAAGCCAACTTCTTCAGCTATCAGCCCGTGTGTATCCAGCATATCATCGAGGATATGGATGATATCGACAGACTTCTGGATCTCGAAGTACCGGATCCGGAAGTAGACGGTTTTATGCCGCTGGCGCTGAACTATTACCGGCGTGTAGCGGAGCGCCTGAAAGGCACAGATGAGAAGATCCGCATGGTAGCCTCCCGCGGACCGCTTAATATCGTAAGCTTTCTGATGACCGTTCCGGAATTCTGTGTCGCTGTAAAAGCGGATCCGGATTCGGTGAAAAAGGTCATCGAAAAGGCAACGGAACTTTGCATCCGCTGGCTGAAAGCACAGATCAAAGCTGCCGGAGACGATGTGGAAGGCATCCTGGTTCTGGATGATATCTGCGGCTTTTTGAATGAAGAGGATTATCTGGCTCTGGCGCATCCGTACCTGAAGAAGATTTTTGATACCTTTGATGTGCCGGTCAAAATGTTCCACAATGACAATTTCGGGAACAATTATACGACTTTCCCCTATATCCAGGATCTTGGCGTCAATATTTTTAACTTCTCCTTCATGGCGGATATCTGCGAAGCGAGAAAAAAACTGGGGGATAAGGTCTGTATACTCGGAAACATCGCGCCGCGGGATATTCTGGCAGTCGGAACGCCGGAGCAGGTCACTGCGGAAGTAAAGCGTCAGCTGGATGCCTATGGCAGCACGGCCGGTATCATTTTTTCAGCGGGAGGCGGCGCATCCCCGGGTATGCCAAAGGAAAACTGCCGCGCATTTCTTGACGCGGTAAGCGCATGGAACAAAGAAAGAAGATAATGGCAGATGAAGAAATTTTATAACGGTTTCGTAAAAGTTGAAGAGATCCTCGCCTGTATCATGCTGGCGGGCATCGTGGTGCTGATGTTTCTGTCGGCAGTCCTCAGGAGAGTGGGGCTGCCCCTGAACTGGGCGGGCGATACATCGCTTCTGCTGTTTACATGGGCATGCTTTTTCGGGGCAGATCTGGCGATCCGCGAAAAGAGCATGGTCAGCGTGGATATCCTTCTTACAAAGTTTCCCGTAAAGGTTCAGAAAGTGATCCGGATCGTCTGCCATATCGCGGCCATGGCACTTCTGATCTCCTTTGTATATTTCGGCATTCCGCTCTGCATTGAATCCGTCGCGAGAAAGTTCTCGAACATGAATCTCAGCTATTCCTGGGCGAGTGCGAGTGTACCTGCAGGAAGTGCTCTGATGACCATTACTTCGGTCATCAATCTTGTGAAGATGCTGAAATCCGAGGACGGGACATACGGTGGTGCGAAAGGGGGAAGTGATATATGCTGATCGTTATCATCACATTCCTGGTGCTTCTGGTGATCGGCATGCCGGTCGCTTTTGCCATCGGGATCGCGGGCGTTCTGTTTTTCATCATGACCCCGTTTGTTCCCTACAGCATCGCCGTTCAGAAAGTCGTCGCGGCGACACAGTCGCTCAACATGCTCTCCATTCCGCTTTTCATTTTTGCCGGTAATCTGATGAATGAGACAGGCATCACCAAACGTCTGATCAATCTTTCAAACGCGCTGGTG
>CACZPF010000411.1 GCA_902782975.1 uncultured Lachnospiraceae bacterium | reverse complement strand
GTTAACAAGTAAACCACGGCGGTTACATGTAACCACCGTGAAGAATGCAGTGAATCAGGGGGCTTCAGCCCCCTGACCACGAGTTTTTATAAGGAGGATCATGTCATGAATAAGATTTATACGGAGAAAGCACCTGCTGCGGTCGGCCCATATTCTCAGGCTGTCGTTGTGAACGGAATGGTTTATACATCGGGGCAGATCGCACTCGACCCGGCAACAGGAGAACTTGTAGGAAAGACCATTGAAGAGCAGGCAGAGCAGGTCATGAAGAATCTGGTCTCTATACTTGAAGCGGCCGGGTCAAAACCGGAAAAAGTGGTCAAAACACTCTGTTTTCTGACAGATATCAATGATTTTGCTGCATTCAATCAGGTATATGCAAGATATTTCACGGAGAAACCTGCCAGATCATGTGTGGGAATTCAGGCTTTGCCAAAAGGCGCGATCTGTGAAGTGGAAGTAATTGCAGCGTTATAAACAGGTTGGCTGTGTTTCCCGCGGCTTTTGGCCAGAGCAGTGTACTATCGTTGTCAATAAAAGGGAAGGCAGCTGAGGATCCGGGGTGAGCATATTGACAAAAAGAAAGATCTATTATCTGCTGCAGACAGCGGTCTGTATCGCACTGGCTGCATGGCTGTCCATTTCTGCGATCGCAGTATATCGGGAAGGAGCTGCCCGAAAGGCGGAGAATCCTTTGGAAAGCATTTATACGCCGGAAATTGTCGCGGAGAAAGCCGCTCCGATGGCACCCCTGTTTTTAGCGGGGCTGGTTCTTCTGATCACAGGGATCGTGATGTCCGTAAAGGATGGATCTGTGGGGCGGGAAAAGAACCTCTTCCGGAAAACAAAGGCGTCCCAGGCGATGCTTAAGGGAGAAAAAGAGACTGGCGGAGCATTCGGACATAGGGCAGCGGATCCGCCGAAGAAAACTGGTGTACTGCAGGCAGTTATCATTGCCGCAGCCATAGTCTTTATCATCGCCGGGGTGCTTAATGGAAGTGCCGGTGATGTGCTTTACAAGGCGATTACAATTTGTACGGAGTGTGTTGGTCTTGGATGATCTCGGGAAAATCAGATGGAAGCAGGCGCACAGGCCGGCGGGAAGGCGCCTTGTGCAGCTATATTCGGCTCTCCTTCATAATGCATACATTAAGGGTTTCATAGATGGAAAAATCTACACTGGCAGCACGAAGTACGCCTGTGTTCCCGGTCTCAATTGCTATTCGTGCCCCGGAGCGACAGGTTCCTGCCCGCTGGGTGCCCTGCAGAATGCACTTGCTTCTGCCGGGCATCGGGCAGGCTGGTATGTTCTGGGCATCATGCTGCTTTTCGGTGTGATCCTGGGCAGGACTATCTGCGGATGGCTGTGCCCGCTGGGTCTGATTCAGGAGCTTCTGCATAAAATTCCGACACCGAAGCTCTGGAAGAACAGGTTCACTCGTATACTGTCGTGGCTTAAATACATCATTCTGGCTGTATTTGTAATCGCCATGCCTCTGTGGTTCGGTCTGCGCTGCCAGGTTCCCCTGCCTGCTTTCTGCAAATTCATCTGTCCGGCGGGCACCCTGGAAGGAGCGATGGGGCTTCTGGCTCATCCCGCCAATAGTTCTTATTACAGTATGCTCGGCATATTGTTTACGCGCAAATTTGTTATCATGGTCGTGATCGCCCTGGCATGCGTATTCTGCTACCGGACCTTCTGCCGGTTTATCTGCCCGCTGGGGGCAATCTACGGCCTGTTCAGCCGGTTCAATGTTATCGGTGTAAAGGTGGATGCAAAGCGCTGCAACGGGTGCGGAGCATGCGTGCGGCATTGCGGTATGGATGTGCGCTTCGTGGGAGATCATGAATGTATCCAGTGCGGCAGGTGTATGGATGTCTGTCATCAGAACGCCATTACTATCAAGGCCGGTAAGGCTGTCCTCCTGGCACCTGAAACAGGGTACCCGACAGAGACACCGGGTACGCAGGGCAGACGACACCGGCAGGGAAAGATCGTCCGGGGCTTTGCGATGGCTGTACTCGTTTTTGCACTGATCTGGTTTAATTTTCTCGATCCTGCCGGGGTAAAAGAAAATCTCACAGTCAGATACGACAGTGACGCGCCTATCGGTCATGAGGTCGGAGAACAACTGGAAGATTTCACGCTGTCATGTTACGACGGATCTGTCTTTCATCTGGCCGGCACACGAGGGAAAATTACCTTTATCAATTTTTGGGCGACCTACTGTACTCCCTGTATCCGTGAACTTCCATTCTTCAGTGATCTGTATGCGGCCCATGAGGACGATATTGCCATGATCGCTGTTCACCCAGGCCTGGTGACGCAGGACCCGGCTGCGTTCCTGTCCGGCAGGGATTACACCATGCCTTTTGCTACGGATTCCGACGATACGGTGATGAACATCGTCGGCGGAACGGGTACTCTTCCGCAAACCATTGTGCTGAATCGAAAAGGCGAGGTCATCTATAACCAGGCGGGTTCCATCACCCGGGAGATGCTGGAGGCTCTTTATGAGGAAGCGGACAGATAGAAGATTATTCGTACTGTTCAATCGATGCAGTGAGTTTCGAAGTGAAATATTATTACTTCAGAGGAGGAAGGATACATGAAGAAACTGAAGATATCCATCAATTCGCCGGTCATACTCTGGTTTGCACTGCTCTGTCTGGCAGCGACGATTCTGAATTATATTACCGGCGGCCTGGCAAATAGGTATGTTTTCAGCACATACAGGTCATCTTTGTTTAATCCGCTGACATATATCAGATTGTTCACGCATGTGATCGGCCATGCAGGATTCGGCCATCTGATGGGGAATATGGCTTACATCCTGCTTCTGGGACCGATGCTGGAAGAAAAGTACGGATCTGCAAAGATCCTGGGTATTATGGCGGTGACAGCTTTTGTAACGAGTCTGGTGAACAGCCTGCTTTTTCCGAATGTGGCGCTCACTGGAGCAAGCGGAATTGTTTTTGCTTTTATTCTGCTGACGTCTTTTACCGGTTTTAAGGAAGGGGAGATCCCTCTGACCTTTATTCTGGTAGCTGTCATTTATATCGGCAGCCAGATTTTTGAAGGTGTCACCCAGCACGACAATATCTCCAATCTCACGCATATCGTGGGCGGCATCGTAGGGTCCGCACTGGGATACTCACTCAACCGGAAACCGGCTGAAAAATAAAAAAATTAAAAATGCAGTAACCTCAAAAAGCTCCGGCATCGCAGCCGGAGCTTTTTGAGGTTACTGCACTGGTTCAGGAAAACGCTTTTTAAAACGGTTCCGCAGAATATCAGGGATGACAGGATCAATCCAGCAGATTGACCTCGCCGCCCATCAGATTGTCGGTGCCATAACCGGTGTGATCCACAAGGTACCAGGCGGAAGTGGCCGTGTGGCCGCCTTCTTCTCCACCGATCACATCGTAGAGATGGATCAGAAACTTGCCGTTTTGCTGGCTTTCTACATCGGCATACTGGGGCCTGTAGTTGTGATGTCTTTCAAAATAATCCAGGGCGAGGCCGGACAGATAAGATTTTGTTTCGATGTCAGCACCTTCGTAGTTGATGGCCGAACCGTCATAGCCGCTGCTGCCGTAGGTGTCAGAAGTGCTTCCG
>CACZPF010000410.1 GCA_902782975.1 uncultured Lachnospiraceae bacterium | reverse complement strand
TCTAATTATCTGGCGTATCCGCCGTCATTTAGTCCGGCCGCCTAAAGCGGCCCTGGAAGCACGTGATTTGAATCATGGGAGGTTCACGAACACGACATTGCCTACATGGTCGGTCATACACTGCCATGCGGCGTGCTGCCCATCAAAGTAGATCTTTCCTCCGATCTGAATGAATTCCGGGCGGAATCGATAGAATTCTATAAAGACTGGGCGGACAGATTTCTTAAGATCTGCGGGGCAAAAACACCGGAGCAGCTCCTGGCCTACCGTCAGAAACGGTATACCGAGAACATCGTTTCCGGCAACCGGAATCTGTGTGAGATCCTGGACCGGCAGGGCCGCCGTCCTGCTTATTTGTGGGAATTTGCCCATAAGCTGCCAGGCGACGACATCGGGACTTATGTGGGCTGTGAGCACTGGTATTTATTTAAAACACTTCAGGAAAACTGGCGTCCTTATACGGAGGAGGACAGGGCACTTTCTGAAAGCATGTGCACCTACTGGAGCAACTTTATCCGGACAGGGGATCCCTGTGATGCCTCACTGCCGATCTGGAAACCATATCGGACAGCCGATCCGCAGAGAATGCTGTTCGGTGACGGCTTGGAGCCCGGACAGCTGCCGACGACCGCCATGCTTGACTTTCGACGTGACTTTGTCCTGCGTGATCTTAAGTGACGTTATAGCCCAAGATAATGATATTCTTCACTTATTTTCTTTTTTATCTCCGCAACAAAATAGCGAATGACTGAATTTTTGGCCGGACTGCTGCTGATGGCAAGATAATATATGATCTCAAAAGCAGGGTCCGGCAAAACCGTCGTCAGATTTTCGTACAGGCGGCAGGCTCCGTCGGCACCGTTCTTTTCTATAAAGCTGATCCCTTTTTCTCTGGATACAAGTTCGACCAGTTTCTTTGCGTATCCTGTATGTTCGGCTGCTTTCGGGACAAAACCCTCTTCAGCAGCACGTTCCAGGATCAGATGACACAGGCCGGTGTTTTCCGGAGGCAGAATAAAGGTTTCATCGCGAAGCTCCTTTAGCGAGATCGTTCTATATCTGGATAAAGGATTCTTTTTGGGAATCAGAAGACACATCGCAATGCGCTGGATCTCTGTCTTTTCTATTTTTTCGTCCGGCATAGGTCCGTGACTATAGGCAGCATCGATTTCTCCCTGACGCAGCATCTCATACAGACGGCTGTTATAATCTCCGTCGACCACCACCGTTCTGATCTCGATCCTGTTTTCTTCCGAAAACTCCGTAAATGCCCGGTCCAGTGCTGCCGACATGGAACTGTAGTTCTGGCTCCTGGGAATACCGACGATGATCTTGGACTTTATGCCATGGGGATTCGTACCACAGGCTTCATTCAATTCGTCCATGGCATCCGCTACCTTCTGGGCTTTTTCTCTGAAATACTCGCCGAATGCCGTCAGCGTTACGCCTTTGCTGGAGCGCACAAATAAGGGCTGCCCGATTTCTTCTTCCATGGCCGCCACCGTATGGCTGAGGCTCTGCTGCGAAATATACAGCCTGGCCGCTGCCTTGTTGATGCTTCCGCTTTCACATATTTTTAAAAAACAGCGGATCTTTTCGTATGTCATCGTTTCCTCTTTCATGGCGCATCTAATGCGCCGATAATGGTAGATCTGAAATGAAGTTTCAGACTTTCCTCTTTCATGGCGCATCTACTGTGCCGAAAATGGTATCATATCAGCGCTTATCAGTATAGCGTATCCGGAAAACGACTACAAGTTATATTTGTAACTCCTTACATATATTGCCTGATTTCCCTGTATTCCCGGATATGGATCTATGTTATGATGATAGTGCACGATGGAATCTTATGACGTTCATGAATACTATGCTCTGCAGGCAGAGCACAGGGATTCCTGGAAGGGAGGTATTTTTATGAGTAATGATATGTTTACCGGTCCTGTCAGGACCGAATGTGGTCCTGTCTGCGGGATAAAAAAAGACAAGGCTTTTGTTTTCCTGGGCATTCCTTACGCTGCTCCTCCGGTGGGGCCTCTGCGGTTTAAAGCTCCGGTGCCCCATGCTCCCTGGACAGAACCCCTGTCTGCAGATCATTATGGGAACAAATGTCATCAGTTGAATCCCACCGGGATCAAACAGCCGGAGAGAGATCCGGATAATCCTGCCGATCAGCGCTTTTTTGCGGTCCGTCGGGTCGATACCGGCAATATGGTGGATGTCGGTCCATACAGTGAAGACTGCCTTTATCTTAATGTCTGGACGCCATCGATCAAAGAGGGTGACGGAAACCGCCCTGTTCTTTTCTGGATCCATGGCGGCGGATTTTCTACCGGTTCCGGCGAAGCAGAGTGGTTCGATGGGACCCGCATGGCTTCTGAACATAATGCAGTGGTCGTAACGATCAATCACCGGCTGAATGTCCTCGGCTTTTTTGACCTGAGGTGTGTCTGCCCGGAGGAGTTCCCCGATTCGGCAAACGCAGGTCTTCTGGATATTGTCGCCGCTCTTAAGTGGGTCAAAAGCAATATTTCCGCATTTGGAGGGGATCCCGGACAGGTCATGATCTTCGGTGAATCCGGCGGTGGAGGCAAGGTCAATACACTGCTTTCCATGCCTCCGGCAAAAGGACTTTTTAAACGCGCCATTTCCATGAGCGGACCGACCACCTTTACCTGGGAGGGGAAGACACGCCAGGTGACAGAGGCTATGCTGGCAGCTTTTGATCTGACACCCGAAACAGCCCATCATCTCCAGGAGGTGCCTGCGGAAGAGCTTTACAGAGCAGCGCAGGCGATCCAGATCCCTGGTTTTGGCCTTCGATTCGTTCCAATCGTGGACGGAAAAAACGTCGCCTTTGAGCCGACTTCTCCGGAATGCTGGCAGGTCATGCCGGAGGTGGATTATATGATCGGGACAACGCATGATGATGCACGGCTCTGGATCGTAGATTTTGATAAGGACGTGGAATTTGACGAAGCAGAATTAAGGGCTCGTCTGACCGCTGTTGGATTTGATTCTGACAAGATCGATGATGTAATAGAAACGGCTAAAGAAAATTATGAACCCGAGATCACGCCGGGAAATCTGTATTATTCTCTTCTGCAGGAAATCTATTTCCGCTATGCAGCCAGAAAGATCGGCGATATCCGTTCCGACGCAGGGTGCAGGGTTTACTTTTATCAGTTCGACCGGGAAACGCCCAATCCCGACTGCAAGGCCGCGCACGGCGCCGAGCTTCCTTTCTTTTTTGATAATCTGGCAAAAGCACCGTATGTCGCAGACGCAGAGGATCCAGAGTGCGCATCCCTGGCCAGCCGGATCGCTTCTTCTGTTGTACGGTTTGCAGCCTGCGGCGATCCGAACGGCGGAGGACTTCCGGAATGGGAACCTTATCATTCCAAAGAAAAGCCCATGATGGTCATCGGAAACCATGGAGTGTGCCGCATGGTCAAGGATCACCTGAGCGGTGTTCGAAAAGCAGCTGCTTACTTTACAAAACCATTCGGGCTGCCCTGACAGCAATATCACAGGTATCCGATCCTTCCAGGACTGCTGCAGGGATACGATGAAGAGTCGGAATATTACCCTGGATCCTGGGAAGGAAATCCGCTGGAGGCGTATTCAG
>CACZPF010000409.1 GCA_902782975.1 uncultured Lachnospiraceae bacterium | reverse complement strand
TTTACTGCCTTTCGGACCTCTGCCATTTCCGGCGCAGGGCGATAGTCGTGCCAGCGTATCAGGCGCGAAACCTTTTGAATAGTATCATTGTCCATCCTGAGACGGCGCATGATCTCCTGTGAAAGAGTATACCCGACCTCTCCGTGCTGCTTAAAGTGATCCCTGCCATTCTCATCCGTCGTCCTGACAAGCGGCTTCGCGATATCATGCAGAAGCATGGTCAGACGAAGGATCCTTTCGGCAGGCACATACATGATGGAATGAATAATATGCTCTCCTACTGTATAACAATGAAACGGGGTATTCTGCTCTGTCTGCATGCAGCGGTCGAATTCCGGCAGAATAACAGCAGTGATTCCCATTTCATAGGCGTCCCGGAGCTTTTCCGGCCATGGAGATACCAGGAGTTTCATAAGCTCTGCCTCGATCCTTTCCGCGCTGATCTTCTGCAGGTTTGGTGCGAGGGAGCGTATGGCTTCTGCCGTATCTTCTTCAATGGAAAAGCCAAGCTGCGAGGAGAACCGGACAGCCCGCAGTATACGAAGAGCATCTTCTCCAAACCGTTCCCGGGGATCGCCTACACAGCGTATACATTTGTTTTCCAGATCCTCTGCGCCGCCAAAAAGGTCCTTCAGGCCTTCTTCGGGATGATATGCCATGGCATTTATGGTAAAATCGCGTCTTCGCAGGTCCTCCCGGAGGCTCGAGGTAAAGGTTACAGAAGACGGATGCCTGCTGTCTTCGTAAGCACCGTCCAGACGGTAGGTGGTCACCTCGAACCCTTCTTTATGCACCATGACGGTCACCGTCCCATGGGCGATGCCTGTGTCGATGGTTCTGGCGAACAGGCCTTTTACATCTTCCGGTTTTGCCGAAGTCGTAATATCCCAGTCGCTGGGCGTCCTGCCAAGGAGCGCGTCTCTCACACAGCCGCCGACGACATAGGCTTCAAATCCTGCATCATTCAGAGTTTTCAGGATCCATGCGGCTTTCTCCGGAATCTTGATTTTCAGTTCATCCATACAGATCCCTCTTTCAGATCAATTGAATCAGCCTGCAAAGAGTATCTCTGATCAATAGGCTCTGCCCCAGTAGACCATCTTTTTGGCAGGTTTTCCGCAGCAGACGCATACATCGGACAAATGCTCCTGGGCAAAGGGGATGCAGCGGGATGTGGCCTGTACATCTTCCTTGATCTTGTCTTCACATGCCTGGTCGCCGCACCACATTGCTTTAACAAAACCGGGTTTGTTGCAGATGGTGTCCTTGAAGGTCTCATAATCCACAGCTGTGTAGGTATGCGCATCTCTGTGCGCCCTGGCTCTTTCGAGCATTTCCTTCTGCATGGTATCCAGGATCTCTCTGACCTTCTCTGCCAGATCGTCAAAGGAAACCGTATATTTTTCACGGGTATCGCGGCGACAGATGACTGCCTCTCTCTGCTCGATATCCTTCGGGCCGCACTCGATACGAACCGGAATGCCGCGCATTTCCTGCTCTGCGAACTTGAATCCCGGGCTCTTGTCGGTATCATCCACCTTGACGCGGAACCCTGCTGCTTTTAATGCCGCGGCAAGTTCCTCTGCCTTCTCAAGAACACCCTCCTTGCGCTGCTGGATGGGGATCACGACAGCCTGTACAGGTGCAACGGCTGGCGGAAGCACAAGGCCGCTGTTGTCTCCGTGGACCATGATCAGGGCGCCGATCATACGGGTGGTCATGCCCCAGGAAGTCTGATGAACATATTTAAGGGTGTTATCTTTATCTGTATACTGAATGCCGAAGGCCTTTGCAAATCCATCGCCAAAGTTGTGGCTGGTGCCGGACTGCAGGGCTTTGCCGTCGTGCATCAGCGCTTCGATGGTATAGGTCGCCTCTGCGCCGGCGAATTTTTCCTTATCGGTTTTGCGGCCGCGGATGACGGGGATCGCCAGGAATTCTTCCGCAAAATCTGCATAAAGATTCAGCATCTGGATCGTTCTTTCCTCTGCTTCCTCCGCGGTTGCATGGGCCGTATGGCCTTCATGCCACAGGAATTCTCTCGATCGTAGGAAGGGACGGGTGGTCTTTTCCCAGCGGACGACAGAACACCACTGATTATATACCTTCGGAAGATCCCGGTGAGACTGGATGTCCTTCTGATAAAAATCACAGAATAAGGTTTCGGAAGTAGGGCGAACGCAAAGCCTCTCCTGCAGTGGTTCCAGACCGCCGTGGGTGACCCATGCTACTTCCGGGGCAAACCCTTCCACATGATCCTTTTCTTTTTCAAGAAGAGATTCGGGAATAAACATGGGCATGTATACGTTCTGTACACCTGTTTCCTTAAAACGCCGGTCCAGTTCTGCCTGAATGTTCTCCCACAGAGCATAGCCCGCAGGTTTGATGGCCATACAGCCTTTGACGCTGGTATAGCCGCACAGTTCGGCTTTTTTTACCACATCTGTGTACCATTGGGCGAAATCTTCCTCCATGGAAGTGATCGCCTCGACCAGTTTCTTCTCTTTTGCCATTTCTAAGTTCTCCTTTTTCTGGTTATTGTTCTTCAGGCCATCCGGAAGCTCTCTGTTCTGACGGGCTTCGCGATTGCCTGACTGTTGTCCTTCAGACCTCGATCTGTATATTTCTTCCGGTCCTGTTGTATTTATAATAGCGTACACCTGCCGCATCCATCATCCGCTTGGAAGCAATGACGGAAGGTGTTCCTGCATATTTATCGCTGTCATAGATCACCGTGCGTATGCCTGCCTGGATAATGGCTTTGGCACATTCGTTGCAGGGGAATAAAGAGACATACAGCTTTGCCCCTTCCAGGCTCCCGCCGCGGTAATTGAGGATCGCATTCAGCTCACTGTGGGTCACGTACATATATTTGGTATCCAGGGAATCCCCCTCCCGTGCCCATGGGAAAACATCATCGGAACACCCCATGGGAAACCCATTGTACCCCATAGAAAGGATCTTATTGTCCTCGCTTACGATACACGCGCCTACCTGGGAATTCGGATCCTTTGAGCGCATGCCGGAAAGCATGGCTACTCCCATAAAATATTCATCCCAGGAAATGTAATCCTTTCTTTTTTCCGCCCGGGGATCGATCTTCACATGATCCATATCATTCATCCTCATCGATCAGACGGACACGGCGGATATGACGTTCTTCGTTGGAGAACGGTGTATCCAGGAAGGTGTCCACGATTTTTACAGCAAGTCCAGGCCCTACCACTCGTCCGCCCATGGCCAGGATATTTGCATCGTTATGAAGACGCGTCGCTTCGGCGGAGAAGCAGTCGCTGCAGAGCGCAGCCCGTATCCCGGGGAAGCGGTTTGCCGTAATGGAAATACCGATGCCGGTCCCGCAGATCAGAATGCCCTTCTGGCACTCGCCGCTCAGGATCGCTTTTGCTACCTTTTTCCCGTAGATGGTGTAATCGGTGGCTTCCGTGCTGTCGGTCCCGAAATCCTTATATTCAAGGCCGCGTTTTTCAAGATGTTTTTTGATCTCCTCTTTCAGTTCAAATCCGCCATGGTCGCTCCCGATGGCGATCAGCTCTTTTGCACTCATTCCTCTTCCTCCTTTGCCTGTATTACCTTGTGTCCCGCCGCCTTTAAAAGGCGGTTCATAATTGCCTGCCCCATTCTGGGTGTATAAAAAGCTTCGGAATAGATGACCGAGGCTTTGCTGTCGTCAAAAGAACGAAGTACATGGTATAAATGTCTGGCAATGCTCTCCTCGTCCTGACGGCTGCCGATGCACTGTACCAAACCCTCCTGATAACGGGAAAAGGTCTCTTCGGTCGCAATAATTCCGGGGAGTTCTCCCCTTTTTACGGCTTCCCGGGCCATCCGGATGATTGCGGATACCACGGCTTCCTCTTCCCCCTCGACTACGATCAGGTCTGCCCTGGGAGCATAATGCCTGTACTTCATGCCCGGCGCCTTGGGGTGAACACTGCTGTCATCACTGATCAGTCCCTGGTCCATTCTCACTTCGCCCAGCACCTGCTGCAGCATGGATAAAGAAATATAGCCGGGGCGAAGGACTACCGGGATCTCCTCAGTAAAATCTACGATCGTGGACTCGAGCCCCACATCAGACTCGCCCCCGTCCAGGATCATATCAATGCTATCTCCAAGGTCCTCCGCGACGTGCTCTGCCGTGGTAGGGCTTGGACTGCCGGAACGATTGGCGCTCGGCGCCGCAATATACCTGCCCCCCGCAAGGATCAGCTCCTGCGCGATCTTGTTGGACGGGAATCTGACTGCCACACTGTCCAGCCCTCCGGTCGTTTCCTTTGGAACGATCTCTGATTTTTCGAAGATCATGGTGAGAGGCCCGGGCCAGAAGGCTTTTGACAGAGCCAGTGCCTTCTCCGGGATATCCTTCACCAGATATGAAAGGTCATTGATATCTGCGATATGTACGATCAGCGGGTTATCCGACGGTCGTCCCTTGGCCGCGTAGATCCTGCGGGACGCCGCAGGGTCCAGCGCATCTGCGCCGAGACCGTAGACCGTTTCCGTCGGGAAGGCGACAAGACCTCCCTTTTTCAGAATGCTGCCGGCCCGTCTGATGACTTCCGGATCCGGATGTTCCGCCGACAGCTTCACCAGTTCTGCTTTCAAAACAGGCAAAAACCTCCCTCTTTTACCAGTTACAGGCAGAATTCTTTTTTGATGCGCCAAAAGAATCGTGCCTAGCGTATTTTTACGATCAGCGTGCTGTAATTCGGATCCTGATATACGATCGAGCCAAGTCCTGTCAGGAGCTCCGTATTCAGCCTGTCGCCATATTTTTCTCTCTCTTTGGAACCTATAATAACATAAGATACATCATAGTTGAGCAGCAGCGAAAGAACCTGCTTTTCATCCTGCGATGTGTAGATGGTTTCGACATCTGCACTTTTGCTATTCAGGTCGCCAACATTACTTCGCCACAGCCATTCGTGCACATACCATCCAAGGATGGTGGGAAGGCCTGTCGTGGCAGCTACTCTCTCGTATCCTGTATAGCTGTCCCCGTTCGCTTCCAGAACGACCTGTACATCTTTGACATTTTCTTTCAGCCAGTCGATGGCTCCCACATCTTCATAAAAGTCTGTATCCAGAAATTTCAGAGCATTCAGGCCTCTGTATCCGGAAGGATCCCAGACCCGCCCGAACCAGGCGCGCACACTGTTGCCGAAGTAGCCAAGAGTCCATACCCAGAGGACCAGGCCGATCATGGCCAGGAAAACCATGATCTTCTTTCTGGCGAAAACGAGGATACGACAAAGCCCGTATCCGATGGTCAGACCAAACATGATATAAGCCTGGTAGGTCAGCTTGAACATGGTGTTGGCGCGAGCATTGCCTGCCTCATAGATATCCCGCACATAAACCACTTCGGGAATACAGACAAGGCCAAGAGCACAGAGGCTGGTGATGATCACGAAAAGGTCCGGGATGGAAATATTCGACATCACCCCATACAAAGCACCGGTCCTCCGGACAGAACCATCAGGATCTGTTCCGGCAGACATGTCCTCTGTGGAAGCAGTTTCTGTTCCGGCAGCTTTCAGTTCTTCTGCTTCTGTTCCTGCCGTTTCCGTTCCTGCTGCTTCTGTTTCTGCTGATTCTATTCCTGCTGTTTCTGTTCCTGCTGTTTCCGTTCCTGCTGCTTCTTGTTCCGCAGCTTCTATCTCCGCCGCAGCTCCCTGCGTTCTCCATTTCCTGATGCTTTCTGCAAAGATCTCCCCAATCAGCAGTACCGATACGGCCGCGGGAAGGCCCCACAGGATCAGAAGCTGGTGCGGCATAGAATGATTTTTACACAAAGCTACGCCCTGCACCATCGTCTCGAACTGCAGGGTAAAGGGCAGTATGATCACCGTGGATACCACCGCCATCTCCGCGGCATGAACAAGGGTCGAAAGCAGAACCAGCTTACCCTCGCCCCGGAAGCGGAGAAAGTTTGTAAACATCACTACACCGCCGGTCACGACAAAATAAATAACAAAATCCCAGTAATTTGTCCAGTGGAACATGCCGAGAAGGGCACTGCAGATCAGAACCTGCGGATGCAGAAGTTCTCTTTTGAGGAAGGATTTTCCGCCTTCAAAAGCAGCGCTGTCAAAAGAAATCGTGCTCTTTCTTCTCTCCTGCCCTGTATAGGCATACAAAAGTCCCAGCAGCAGAAGCACAAACATGATGTTGACCACGTGTGCATGAAGATCGCCCAGCACAAAAGAATAGCAGGGGAATTCATGGATCGTATGATCCGTACTTACTTCAGGACGGAAGCCGATATACCGGGTCGCATTCGGAAACCAGTAGGAATCGATTTCCTCCGCTCCTGTCATCTTCTGGATCCAGGGCAGTACACATCGGTAGACCACATAGTGCACATTGCCCGCTATACTGACCGCAGCTCCGGCGATCAGGCCGGGCAGGATCCCTGTCTTTTCTGAACCGGCCTGTTTTTTGCGCCGGTTTCTGAAAAGATCCCTCGTCATCTGGCAGACCAGTGAAAAAGGAAGCGCAAAGGCAAAACCCGCGACAAAGGTACGCATCAGGTTGTAGGTTAGTTCCACCCGGCTGCCTGAAAGCTTAGTCAGAAATACTGCAAAATACTGACCGCCATAATAATAGTTCAGGTTTCCCTCAGAGTACCAAAGATCTCTCGCCGGTATGACTTCGCTTCGCATCATGGCTTCCATGAAGCCATAGTCCATGAACTTTTCTGTCCCGTAGGCTGCCGGATGAAAGCCAGCCAGATAGGTCCACAGCAAAAAAGCAGCCAAAAACACAAGTTCTTCCGTCAGGATCAGGCGTATATGGTTAACAGGAAAGCATTCGACCTTAAGGCGGCTCTCCCGCCGCAAAAGCAGCATCGAAAGAAAAGCCAGCACCAGAGTTACCGCCACACAGGACCCTGTGGAAAAGCGGATGATCCGGCAGCAGGCAAGAAACCATACGGCGAATCCGGATGCCGCGATCGCAAGAACCTTTGAAAACATCCAGCCTTTATCGTCAAACCCGGCAAAGAGCATCCCGGTGGCAGGCATGGCAGCAATTCCCAGAACCATAGCAAGAAGGTACCAGGTCCAGAAAGTCCATACATCTGACTTCAGCAGAAAAACCGAAAGGCCGACCAGCAGAACACCGGGTATGATAAATATGAGATTGTCTTTTCGTTTACCCTGCCGCATAAATACGTATCCTCCCGTCCGGCGATGTAAAGACCAGCGGGTAAACCTGTGCGATGGTCTCTTCTCTTCCCTGACGTTCTTCATATGTCATATCGTCTTCAAAAAGAATATAGTTGATCTGTTCCTGCTCAACAGTCCTTCTCAGTTCTTCCGGATCCTCTGTTGTATAGATGATGACAGCCTGTGCCGCACGATAGTAGGTATCATACCCTGCAGACCACGCATAATAAGGCCATCCCATGTACATCATAACACCGGACATGGTCACTTCGTTCATACTGTATTCCGGCGTCAGGATCAGATCATTGGATGTCAGGTGATCTGCCAGCCAGTCCGTGACCTCACTGTTCATAGAAACGGATATCCTGTGACTGCTGTCATTATCTTTGAGGATCACGACAAAATCATAAAAACCGGTGGCGGTAAGACAGACAGTCAGCACAACAGCTGCCGCCTTTTTAAAAAACCTGCCCGTCCAAAGTTGAGAAATCGCCTTTCCCCAGAAAGCAGCCATAAAAGCCCACGCGATCATAATATATTTATGATTCACCGTAATATCCGGGGTCAGCGATCCGGTAAAAGCAAAAATCACCGGAAAGAAAAACGCCGCCAGCATCAGACGATGTTCCCTTTTTAAAAAGAACATATAACTGATCAGCCCCAGAAGGCTGACAAAGCTGATGCAGAACAGGAACCATAAAACGCCGATCAGACTCTTATCCTCGCTGATAAAACCCCAGTAGAAGGACGGAGAAATACCGTTTCCCGAAATAAATGTTTTTGTCTGCAACAGTGTAAATACAACCGTTACAAAAGCCATCACTGCATAGTCCAGTTTTTCGTCCGAAAAGATGGCAAACCCCAGCAGGATCAGAAGAGCGCCGATCACTGCCGCCCCGTTAAAGAAGGATGTCAGACCCAGAAGCATTCCCAGAAGAAGTGCCTTCGTCAGGTCCCGGCTTTTCCAGGCCTGCGCGGAAAAGAACCTGTTTTTGATAAACAAAAAACCCTTTTCTTCTTTCCTGCAGCCGGTTTCCAGACTGGGAATAAAAAACCAGATCGCACAGGCTGCCGCTAAAAGGCCAAAGGCCAGATGCCTCTGATTGAGATAAACATTATAACACCATAAGCCCCAGTTTTCCTTTTCCGTGTAGCCGATAAACTGCGTATTGCCGGCAAGTGTTTCCCACAGGTTTCCTGCCTTCAGGTGTTCCGTGACAAACCGGAAAAAACTGGTACCGCTCCGGAAGAAAAAGAAGACCGAAGCTAAAACACCCGCCGAAATTCTGCCGCTGATCCTGTAAGCGATCTGATACAGCATCATCAAAAAAAACAGCAGCGAAAGCGAACTCATCAGATTATAAGCCACATCCAGCCGCATGCCAAGATATTCCAGGTTTCCTACAAGAAACTGAAACATAAAATGATACTTGATATCTTCTCCGCCAAAATGAGGATACTGGGTAGGAAAATTTGTCCCTTTTGAAAAAGACCGCATCATCGCTGTATGTGGCGCATAATCGCCAAATACCGTAAAACCTGAATACAGCCGTCCGTCTTTTTCAAAAAAGACATAAGTCATGGTAAATGCGATAAAAAACAGAAGCAGCAAAAAAAAGACCAGTTCCTTTAAAGCGCGCGCTTTATTTTCGATCAGGGAGACATTCGCCGGGACAGGAAAAATACGGCCTTTTTTATCCCTGATCATATAGACCAGGATAAGAAACAGAAAAACCAGGGCAAGACAGATCAGATTCCCGTACTTTAACGGATCTTCACTCCCTGTTCCCACATAGATCATCCAGGAAAGCAGGTACACGCTCCATGTCATCAGGAGCGTGCCCCCCAGAAAAGCTGTCGGAAGAAAGATCCACAGCTTATTCACCCTGTGCTCTGTTTTACAGCCGGCAGAACCCATGAGAATTCCTGCGATCTCGACACCGACAAGAACTATCGCTGCCAGAAATAAAATACTGAACAAAATATCATTCTCCTCCGGATAGATTATCCGTAATTACCTGCCAGATAGCATTATCTTCGAGCCCAAGTCTCCAGGCTGCCACACCGGCCAGTCCATATTTCGGGATCAGCCTGACTTTTTCGGCAATGGAAGAAGCATCTTCAAGCCAGATCTGGCAGGAAGCTCCATCCTTCTCGTAGACAGCCACATTCTGAGAAACTACATTATCCCAGTAAGTGTTAACATTATTCTCCTGTACAATTTCATAGGACCGGGGCATGGATACCGCTTCACTGGAAAGCGTACCGGAAAGAGTCTTCCACACTCTTGTATAGAACGGGACCGCATTGATCACGCGGGCAGCCGGTACTTCGGCAATGGTATCGATAATTCCCTGTTCCACCCAGGGTAGAGATGCGACGGAACCTGCGTCCGACCCGAGATAATGCTCATCATAACCCATGATGATGATATAATCGACGATCTTCCCCTGTTCTGCTCTGTCATAATGGCTCGAGAAATCCTCCGGAACCGGATTATCCACAGAAAGGACAAGGTTATTCCTGTGACATTCGATGGATAGTTCCCTCAAAAATTCCAGAAAATGCGGGCCGGCATCTTCGCTTAAGTATTCAAAGTCTACGTTGACGCCGTCTGCGCCGACGGCAAGGACTCCCTGAATTAACTGGCTGATCAGATTCTGGCGGGAAGCGGTATGCCGCAGCAGCTCATAGGTACTTAGATCCTGGGTATGGAAGTTGTTGACAAGTGCCCATACCTTCAGGCCTTTCGCATGTGCCGCCTGGACGTAGTCCGCAGAGGAAATATTGGTCAGGTTTCCGTTTGTATCTGCTGCAAAAAACCATGTCGGCGAAATAACATTTACACCTGTCATGCTCTGCGTCATATCCTGGAAATAAGCATTTGCCTCGACAACTTCCATGTTATGCCATACCATGTTGACCGGCACATCCATGGTAAGATAGGTGTAATCTTCGATCGTATCGGCTCTTTCGAGCGTGATCTGCGCGGGGATGCTTACATCCTTTTTCTGCACATAGCCGATATAGCCGTCATCCGAGGCTACTTTGTACCAGTTATCGAGCTCCTCCAGAAGTGTCAGGTCTACCCCCATCGGAACGTCTGTAAGAATTTTCGATTTGATGCCTCCCAGCTGGCGGATACTCGTCCTCTTCTGGGAAGTCACGACGGTAACATCCTCAAACCTGTTCCGTATGGCTATTCTGTCCGGATCCTGATATACATAGGAATCGAGATCCGTGAACATCCTGACAAAGGGAAGACTCAGAAAAACACTTCCGTCTTTCTGCCAGACTTCCGTGCCGGCCTCGGGGGATGCCGGAAAGTATTGAACTGCCGAAGGGGAAGCATATATGATCTGCTGATTATCTTCGTCCCAGTAGTACCGGGCATTCAGATATGTGTTGACAACATCCAGCGGGATGTAGGCATTTTCGCCCGCCAGGACGCCGCGTTCCTCCAGGATGCTGCTCCCGATGACGATCGCGGCCTCTCCCTCCTGGGGATAGCCATAGTATTCGTACAGATCCATCGGTTCCCTGGAAGGAATATATCTATTAATCATATGGGCCGCCACCCCTGCGATCCCTACCAGAATGATCAGGATCGCGACAAGAAACACAGGCGACGGTTTCTTTTTCTTCTTTTTTCTCATATCTGATCTGTTACTCCTTTAATTTAATAACTTCCGAATATCATAACACAATCTTTTTCAAAAAGGAAGAGGCTGTTGAAACAACAGAGGAACAGGAAAAGGACTCTTTACCGGGTGGTTTGTATGATATGCGGAACCTGCCGCTTCCGGTAATGAGTCCTTTTCCTTCATTTTCCCGCTTTGCGGGAAGCAGGTTTGTATTTAAACCTGCTTAAAATCTTCTTCTGTGCTTCCGGTAACGGGAACCGGAAACATCTGGATTTCTTTCCGGAGATTCAGCCTCTCTGTAACTGTATTTTGACGCAGCCGGGACATAATTAAAGTCCAGCTTTAATATTTTCCCATCCACGTCTGTCTTGTAATCCCGCATATAGCCGCCGCCATCTGCGAGCAGACAGGCATTCGCAATATACTGCGGCGAACTGGGGATCCCATTCAGGCTGAGCGAAACGCCCTGACGTCTGTACTGCTCCAGTTCCAGAATGAGCGATTTCAGGGCAGCACTGCTGAAACTCCTGTGTGATATATTTTCCGTTACCACAGCCCTCCTTTCTTTAAAAATGAGTACACAAAAAACGCCTTCACTGCTGCAAAGTTCAGGTATGATGATATAAATCACCATTTGTTTAAGAAAGACGGCGGACACGGGAAATATGTCTTGGCAAATGGGAATCGCTGTCCATACCGCAGCAGGAACGCTGCAGAACAGGTTTGGCAGGTACAGCCTGAGAATAATTTGGTTATGTTCACAGATATTCCGAAAGAAATTGTTAATTATAATATATGGTTTTCCTTGGACCTCGTCTTTCCTGTTATTTATTATAGCTGTTTTTCCAAATTATGCAAGCATTTTTTGTTGATTGTGTCCAAAGCTCTGTTCATTTCGATCTTATGTTTTCGGGTTTTGCGGGAGCAGATTTTATCTGCCCCGCAGTTTGTTCCGGTCCAGATAGTCCAGGAACATGGCGCAGCCTTCTGAAACATCCCGCCAGGTGGCGTCAAAGTTTCCCGTATACCAGGGGTCGGCTACTTCTCCCGGCCTGTTCGTATAATCCAGAAGAAGAGAGATCTTTTCGCCTCTTCTTTTTATGGGATCATAGATTCTTGTAAGCGGATGCTCCGGCTTGTTTTCCTGTGTATCTCTTCGCCGCCAGAACCCGCTGTAAGGATCATTTCCTTCGCAGATGCTGTACATATCATGAAGGTTTTCATCATCCATTCCGATGATGTAATCATAACGGTCATAATCTTCCTTTACCATTTTTCTTGCAGCATGACCGCTGCAGGACAGGCCTTCGGCAGCCAGTTTTCTCCTCGCAGGCGGATACACCGGGTTTCCGATCTCTTCTCTTGATGTGGCCGCAGAATCGATCTGGAATCTTTTTCCAAGACTTCTTCTGTTGACCAGATCTCTTAAAACATACATTGCCATCGGCGATCGGCATATATTGCCGTGGCAAACAAAAAGTATCTTGGTCAAATGCGATCAGCCTCCTGAAAAGCCGTATTCTGC
>CACZPF010000408.1 GCA_902782975.1 uncultured Lachnospiraceae bacterium | reverse complement strand
TACGACTAAAAAAAGGGGTGTCAGGCACCGTTAAGATATCGTTACGAAATATTGAATAAATTGTAAAAAACTGATGGAGCAACGTGAGATATTCTTAACGATAAATTAACGGTGTCAGGCACCGATTATTTTAAAAAGTCTTGAAAAAATTGTCTAAATTTGAGATAAAGAAATAGAAACATACAGGTTTTCTTGATCAGCAAGATTTTTAAGGCGGGACAAGCCCTGGAGGATGTAAAGACGAAAAGCGGCAGTCCAAATTACTTTTGATAATCGGCTAATGGGTAAAAGGAGGTACCCCAATGACTTTTCAAGAATTGCTCAAAGAAAGAAGAAGTATCCGTTCATTTAAAGATGAACCGATCCCACATGCGGACATCGCGTTAATCGCAGAAGCGGCACAGATGGCACCGTCCTGGAAAAACCTGCAGCCCTCAAGGGTTTATATTGCCGAATCGAAAGAGGTACTCGAAGAATTGAGAAGCAGAGGCCTTCCCTCTTTTAACCAGAAAAGTTCGGCGAATGCGATACTTATGGTTACAACATTTGTAAAAGGCCAGTCGGGGCATACAGGAGGAACTCCTGACAATGAACTGGGAGATCTGTGGGGAGCTTACGATCTTGGCCTTCATGATTCCTACCTGATCCTTGCAGCAAGAGACCTTGGATATGATACCCTGATCATGGGAATCAGGGATGCAGAGGAAATCCGAAGAATCCTTTCGATTCCTGAGGATGAAGTGATTGTTTCGGTGATTGCTTTAGGAAAAAGAAATCAGGTTCCATCTCTGCGCCCGCGTAAGGCACCGTCAGATGTTATCAGGTATTTCTAAATCCCAAAATCGGTATACCAGAACATTCGAAGGCTAAAAGGTAGTTCTCTTGCATGGTATGCGAACCTGGTATATCTCTTAACTATATATCATCAGTATTTTTTACTGGATTGGAGGTTTGATACGTATGGCAGGTTTTATTTCTGCGCTGCTCAAGATGCGAAAAGAGGCCAAAAGGCGGGGCCGGATACCAACGGGAGGCTAAAGGAGATTCTTGCTGTTCTTAGAAAGTATAATTATGACAACGGTATTACGCCGGATATCGTAGCTGGTATCCTGCAGGATCTGGGTCCGACCTTTGTCAAAATCGGACAGATCGCCTCCCAGCAGGCTGAGTATATTCCGCCCGATTACTGCGATGAACTTGCAAAACTGCGCTCGAAAGTTGCCCCCATGGACATCGAGACTGTTTATTCTCAGATCGAGAAGTATCTTGGAAAACCTGTGAAGGAGCTTTTTGCTGCTTTTGATGATAAGCCTCTGGGGTCTGCATCTATAGGCCAGGTTCACAAGGCAAAGCTGTTCGATGGTACCGTAGTGGCTGTCAAAGTCCGTCGTCCCGGTGTGGTTGATACCGTGGCACGTGATTTTGCTCTTATTGAAAAGATTCTTGATAAATTCGTCAAAGGGGATCTGGGCGGTATTGACATCAAGGGCATGATCGTGGAGCTTGAGCAGACGTCGAAGACGGAACTCGACTTTACCAACGAGGCTAATAATCTTATCCATTTTCGGGAAAACAACGACGGACGCGAGATGGTCGTAATTCCCAGGTGCTATCCGGACCTCACCTGTGAGGCTGTTCTTACCGAGGAGTTTGTCACAGGAAAAGAGGTCAGTGATACTGACTTCCTCGATACTCTGAGCGATGTCGAGAGGGAACGAATCGCATCTCTTATAGCGGATAACTTTGCCACGCAGGTTCTTGTCGATGGCTTTTATCATGCGGATCCCCATTCGGGCAACGTATTTATCAGGGAACCGCTCCCCGGCTCTTCAGACATTCCGGAAGGAACAGACGGTACTGCCGGAGAAGAGGCGGATGAATCAGACAGAGCTGTCGGAGAAGAAGTGGAAGGATCAGACGGGCAGGAGCCTCAGCTTCCGGAGCACTGTATTGAGTGGATCGACTTCGGCATGATGGGTACACTTTCTACAAAACAGCGCCAGACCCTGATCGATATTGTTACCTGTGTGGTGATGCAGGATGCATACGGCCTCAAGAATGTAGTGCTTCAGGTGGCACAGCCAAAGGGAGAAATCAATCACGGTGCCATGCTGGAAATGTGCGAAGGAATGTGTGGTCAGTATACGGGAGCAGATTTCGGCGATTTTGACCTTGGCGATCTTCTGGGAACCATCCTTGGCGGTCTTCAGGATGAAAACTTCAAGATCGATCCTTTCCTCACCAATCTTGCGCGCGGCATTACTGCGGTAGAGGGAACCATAAAAACGCTCAGTCCGAAGGTGAACATACTGAATTTCTTCACCAGTAAGGTAAATACCGGGCTGGATTTCAATCTTAACCTCGAGAACCCGGGCGAGATGAATCCGGAAATTGCAAAAGGACTCCTGAAATTCCTTAAAGGAGTCACAGACTCCTCTTCCAAAACGGCGGAGACTCTTAGCATGCTGGAAAAAGGCCAGCTCAAAATACGAACAGACTTCAGCATTGAAGAAAAGACCCTTTCAGCGGTCAACCGCCTCACAGAATATGCGGTCCGGGCAGTTTTGATTGCTGCATTTATTATTGGCTCCTGCCTGTTATGTTCATCCTCAGCCATCTCGGGAGCCCACACAGCGTTCACGTTAGCGTTCCGCACAATTGGATTTGTAGGATTCATCGTGAGTGTCTTTTTTGCCTTCCACCTGTACAGAGATATGAAAAAAGGAAAATAGAAAATAAGAAAATAGGAAAATAGTAAATAGGAAAATAGAAAATAGAAAATAAAAAATAAAAAAAGGAGAAATGAAAATGGCGACAGTAGAAGAATTACTCAAACAGTATGAAACAGATCCGGAGCTTCAGAAAGAAGTGGCAGCGATCCTTGAGGATGGCAAAATCACTTTAAAAGAGTTCACAACATTTGCGAGAAACCATAATCTGGATGTGTCTATCAAAGATTTGCCGAATGTCATCAAAGAAGCGAAGAAACGTGGGTTGATTAAGTATAGTACAGGTGCCTGACACCGTTAAGACATTGTTGCTGTAACGTTATGGATGTATTTACAGAAAGCAAAATATTCTTAACGGTGTCAGGCACTTTTTTTAAAGGAGGAAATCAAACTATGATGCGGATTTGGTATCTTTTTGCTATAGCAGTACTCAGTGCGTCTTTGATGAATACGTACAGTATAAAATCACAGGCAGTACCCAAAAGCGAGGAAGCTGCTCTGCAGTCGAAGAATTATTATACCCATGATCCTCGAGAGAATCCTGTGGCAATGGAGGATATCATAGAAAATGCCGATGCCTTTTACGGTTTTTCTCCAGATCCAGAGTCCAGCCGTCTTGGTGCTTTTGCGGAATACGATTGGACTGATCCGGAAGTCGTGGCAGAAGCGCAGAAAGAACGCAGAGCCTATCATGAATCAATGGATACTATGACGGATATTCTATATCGGATGAGAGAGGAAAACGCGTCGATTGAAGAAATGGCAAGAGCTGTTTCAGATGAGAGAAATCGAATAAGGCTTGAATCCTATAAAGATGATCCGGAGGGCCTTGCAGCTGCTAAGGAAAGTAATCTTAAAACCTACGGGCATGAAGAAGGACCGACTCCGGATGAACTGTATGAGAAATATGGATCCTGGACGACAGTCCTGCAGAAAGCCTTCAGTCCGAATTTGGGTATGGATGCCTGCTGCGGATTGTATGATGAGTATTATTGGCTTTATATAGAACTCGGGTATGTGGAAGCGGATTAAGGAAGTGGTGTCAGGCACCATAACGGTGTCAGGCACCAATGAGGAATGATTATGAATTATAAACCACTACTGGATAAAATATTTAATGATGGAGATGTATATGGTACCTATGTAAATTACCCTTCTATCCTTGGCCGTGGGAAACTGGAAAAAGCGATCAAAGAGTTTGCCCAGGATATAAAAGCAG
>CACZPF010000407.1 GCA_902782975.1 uncultured Lachnospiraceae bacterium | reverse complement strand
TCCTCCTTGATCATCTGCCAGAGGATCCTGGTCATCTCATCTCCGTCCATCTCTACCAGAGGCGTAGTCATCTGTATCTTATCCATTCGGAGTTTCTCCTTTTTCTGATATCAATCTGTCCCGGATGCTGCCTGACCATTCTTCCGGATCTTCTCTGCTCCCCGGATCGTCAGGCTTTCTCCCATGTTCTTCTTATTACTTCGCCGCCGGATTCGGAATTCCGAGGCGGCTGCAGGTTTCCGCGACAAGGGCATCCAGCTCATCGATGGAAAGAACCGTCACACGTCCTTCTTCGTACTGTTCATCGACCCAGGCTTTCATCATGGTAACCAGCTCGCTGTTCTTATCGATCTGCCGATCGCCTTTCAGATGGTAATGATTGTTGAGCCAGTGCGCGATACCGGCCGCTCCGGAGGTATTGGATACAGCCACTTCGACAGGTCTGTTGAGGAATTTTTCTGTATCGAAAATGTTGTAGATCTCCTCATTTTTCAGCAGGCCGTCCGCATGGATGCCGGCCCTTGTAACATTAAAGTTCCGGCCGGCGAAAGGAGTTCTCTCCGGGATATGATACCCGATCTCTTTTTCGTAATATTCTGCCAGCTCCGTGATGACCCGGGTATCCATACCGCCAAGGTTTCCTCTTAACTGGGCATATTCAAATACCATGGCTTCCAGAGGTGTATTTCCCGTTCTCTCTCCGATACCGAACAGAGAAGTATTTACGCCGCAGGCGCCATAGAGCCAGGCCGTGGTGGAATTGCTGACTGCTTTATAAAAATCATTGTGCCCGTGCCATTCGATCAGTTCGGAGGGAACGCCTGCATGGGTCATAATACCGTAGATGATACCGGGAACAGAACGCGGGATCACCGCGCCGGGATAATTGACGCCGTAGCCCATGGTATCGCAGCAGCGGACCTTTACAGGAATGCCGTACTGCTGTCTGAGCTTCATCAGTTCCAGACAGAACGGGATCACGTAGCCGTAGATATCCGCTCTTGTGATGTCTTCCAGATGGCAGCGTACCGCCACGCCGATATCCAGGCATTCCTTCACTATGCTCAGGTAATGCTCCATCGCCTGGCGGCGGTTCATTTTCATTTTATAGAAAATATGATAGTCAGAGCAGCTGACCAGAATACCGGTCTCCTGCATGCCCATATCCTTTACAAGCTGGAAGTCCTTTTTGCTTGCTCGGATCCAGCTGGTCACTTCGGGGAATTCATATCCTCTTTCCATACATTTTTCGACAGCATCCCTGTCCTTCTTACTGTACAGGAAGAATTCGGACTGGCGGATCCTCCCTTCGGGGCCGCCCAGCTTATGCAGATAGTCATAGATCGTGACGATCTGGTCCGTCGTGTAAGGTGCTCTGGACTGCTGCCCGTCCCGGAAGGTGGTATCTGTGATCCAGATGTCGTCCGGCATATGGTGGGGAACGATCCGGTCGTTAAACGCGATCTTGGGAACTTCTGAATAGGGGAACAGGTTGCGGAATACATTGGGTGTTTCCACCTCGACCAGCGGATACATATGTTCTTCCAGCTGAAGGAGGTTCGTCTGCCTGTTCATTTTCACTCTTCTGTTTTCCATAATAATATCTCCTCGCAGCCTGCAGGCACACTCGCCTCAGGCTATTTCCTGGTGTATCAGATCTCTCGTCTATCAGGCTGGTTCCTGCAGGGTCAGCCCTCTCTTATTTCAGGCTGGTTTCTTCTGTGGACCATCCCTCTCCTGTCTCAGGCATTTTTCCGCATTGCTGCTTCTACAACATGTCCTACCAGAACAGAAGTTGTCACAGACCCGACACCGCCCGGAACGGGCGTAATGGCATCTACGATCGGTTCTACTGCGGCATAGTCCACATCTCCGCAGAGTTTGCCTTCCGCATTTACATTGATGCCGACATCGATGACCGTCTGGCCTTCGCGCACATATTCTGCACCTACCACGCCTGCGCGGCCGGCTGCCACGATCAGAATATCTGCTTCTTTTGTAACTGAAGGCATGTCAACGGTCTTTGTATGACAAATGGTCACGGTTGCATTTTTCTTGACCAGCATCATGGCGGCAGGCTTTCCTACGACAAGGCTTCTGCCGATCACAACAGCCTTTTTGCCGGTACAGTCGATGCCATAATGGTCAAGGATCTCCATGCAGGCCTGCGGTGTGCAGGGCGGGAAGCCGATCTGCTTGCCGGTAAATACGCCGGCCATGGAAAGGTCCGTCATACAGTCTACGTCTTTTTCCGCTGCCAGGGCATTTTCGATGACTGCCTGATTCAGATGTTTTGGCAGAGGCCGGAACAAAAGAACGCCGTGGACAGAGTCGTCTTTATTTACTTTTTTGATCGTACTTAACAGTTCGTCCTGATCCACATTCTCCGGAAGGACGATCTTTTTGCACGCTACGCCAAGGGTCTCGCAGCGCTTTGTTGCACCCTTCTCGTAAGAGATATCGCTTGGATTCTCTCCGACACGAATAATACAGAGCGTGGGGATGACGCCTTTTTCCTTGAGCGCATTTGCATTTGCAATGATCCGCTCATTTAATGCTGCGGTCACTTCTTTTCCTAATAATTGCTTTGCCATTTTTTCCTCTTTCCCGGCGCGTCGCCTGCGCCGATTCCGGTATTCCCTGATACCTGGTCCGTGAACCGGACCCGCCTGTTTATTTCAGTCTTGAAAGGACGCTGTCAAATGTCCTGTCAGCGACAGCCGTATATTTTTCCAGCATCTCGTCTGCTTTCTTGTTTAATTCTTCCGCATATTCCCGGTTCTGCATGGATTTCGTGTTGATATAGACGTTGAGGCTTGCCCCCTTTAACGCTGCTTTACAGAAGGCTGCGGCGACCCCGGCGTCGCTGATGGCAAGGGTACTGCCCTTTTCCGCAAAG
>CACZPF010000406.1 GCA_902782975.1 uncultured Lachnospiraceae bacterium | reverse complement strand
TCATCAGCAGCGAAAAGGACTCCAGATCCGGATCCCAGTAATATCTTCCCCGGATACCGGTATCTATGGTCATTTTATTCCCGAAAAACTCCTCTTCCATATATATATTTCGCTGTGTGAAAGCAGCTCTGTTTTCGGAAGCAGGCCATACAGCCTTCTTTTTTTTCGGCTGGAGGATGTTGTCTTTTTTCAGAACTCTGTAAGCTTCTGTAATCTGCTGCACCCTTTCCAGTCTTCCGGAACCACTTCCCGTCACATCGGGATGATGCCGTTTTACAAGGCTTCTGTACTGCTTTCTGATATATTCCTGGTCTTCTTCATCTTCGCGTATGCCAAGGATCCGGCATGCCATGCTTCTTTCCATTTCAGGCCTCCTGCTGAAGCACAATTTCTCCGGAAGCCTGATCTGTATGGGCACAGTCGTTGAACAGTTCAAGACGCGGAAAAACATATGCCCCTTCCTTCACAGCAAAGTCCAGTATGATGACCGATGTAAAGCCATACGGCATCACCGATAATACATAGGGAAACGGGAGACCCAGAAGGTGCGAGAGCACACACGCCCCGGAACCTCCGTGACTGAATATGGCGATCGTTTTGTTCTTGCCTCCCTCACACAGGAAACGACAGCCTTCATGAATGTATCCATGGGATGCAAGAAAGGCATCGATCTGACCCGTGATCATCCTATAGCACTCCATGGCAGCATTTTTGCAAAAAAAGGGATGCTCCTGCCAGTCCTCCGTCTGAAAATCGAACCCGTCCTCCAGCATCCGGTCGCCCAGTGTCCAGGGATGCCCTTTACAAGGGATGCCTTCTCCGCCCCAGGTAATTTCATGAAGATAATCCAGGGTGGTGACCGGCAGTCCAAGGCGGGCCGCAGTAAAGGAAGCTGTTTCGGAGGCACGTCCGCAGGGTGAAGTATAGATTTCGGAAATCCCTTCCCGCATAAGGCGCTCTGCTGCAGCAGCGGCCTGCCGCCTTCCCTCATCCGTCAGGCAGTCCCTGTCATAGTCCGGTTCTCCATGCCGCACAAAAATTATTCTCATAAATCCTCCACGAAAAAAATATTTGATATATTATAACATACCATATTTTTATGAGACAATCCCTCAGATCATGATGCGGCTATCTGACATACAGACACTTTTATGCCTGACAGGCTGTCCACAGCCCTCCGAAATAGTCTGGATTTTCTTCTTCTTTTAGAACATTCGGTACCAAAAACAGAGACCTGATCTAAAACTAACCCTGATAAACAGGGCATTTGCGGGATATCACCCTTGTGGCAGGGAAGATTTGATTATACAATGAAGATGACACTTTATGGCCATCAGGAACGACGCCGCAGCCAGGATTCTTCTAAAAGTAATCTGCCGGCTGCACTAAGGAGGATCTACAGATGAAAAAAATCCGCAAGCACATTTTATTTTTGACGAGCCTGCTCATTTTTTTACTGACAGGTATTTCTGTTCATGCAGATGAACGGGTGCTGACCCTGCCCTCCGAGGTCACGGTGATCGAGGAGGAGGCATTTGCAGGACTTACAAATGTTGACCGGATCGATCTGCCGGCCACGGTGACGGAAATCGGCAGGGAAGCTTTCAGAGGCAGTGGAAATCCATCGGCTGAGCGTCGCTATTATTTCGCTCCGGCAGGAGTGAATGTCGCCGACGGGGCTTTCGATAACTGCCGGGCTGTTATCAGAATCAACGGGACGGAATTGCCTCGCATGACCTATACTGTCGGCAGCAACGGTGTGACCATTACGGGTATGTCCGAACAGCCCACCGAGGTGATCATTCCCGATACCATCGATGGCAAACCAGTTATCGCCATCGGAAATAATGTTTTCAGCGGTAAGAGATCATTGATCCGTGTGGTCATTCCATCCACCGTCACAAGCCTTGGCCAAAATGCCTTCTACGGCTGTTCGTCGCTTGCGGGAATTGATCTCCCCGAAGGACTGAACAGCCTTGGCAGCGGCGTATTCGCCTTTTGCTCTTCACTGACAGAGATCGATCTCCCGGCGGGCGTCACTTCGCTTCCGTCTGAAGCCTTCTATGGCTGCTATGCGCTCACGGACATTGACCTGTCCAGGATCACCACCCTCGGCAAAAGCGTTTTACG
>CACZPF010000405.1 GCA_902782975.1 uncultured Lachnospiraceae bacterium | reverse complement strand
TGCCTCCAACGAAGGAAATGCCAATGCCGAATTAAAGAAGAAGACCAGTGTATCTCTCGGAAGTATTGAGGATTCCACACAGCCTACAGTTTCCTGGTATGATACCGCGGTCACCATCGGCAAAAAGGCGATTCTCACTGCGACAGAAGATTACATCAATATCGCGGCAACGGAGACAACAGGTGCTTATTCACATGTGGATGCAGATTCTGTCGGAATTATGTTTGACATCAATGATATGAAGGGCAGCAATACCATCAATGGAAGCAGCATTATATCCATCGGTGAGGGTTCAAAACTGACAGCCGAAACGGATCTTACCATTGGTGCAAGCAGTCATGCGGACGCTGTTGCCGAGACGATACTGAATGGTTCGAAGGGAATTATAGCCGGAAGCCTTGTTAAAGCAGATAATACTATTGACCGTGATGTCAGGATCGATGTTGGAAACAGCACTACGCTTAAATCCTATACGGGATCTGTCATGCTTATCAGCCAGAGCGGTGTTATGGATGCGATCAAAACGCAGGCACAGGTTAAACGTGCAGAAGGTCTGCTGGCAAAGGCAAATGCCAGTGCAACGACAAAACTGACAGGCGATACGATGGTCAATATCGGAGGAGCCGCGAAGGTCGAAGCTTCTCAGAGAATCGTGATCAATGCACAGGGAACATCCTATGGAAAAGAGTATATCCCTGACTGGCTGCAGAAATGGTACGATAATAAGTTTAAACCTGCTCAGGAAGGAACTAATTCTAATACGGAAACAGGAGAAGGGAAAAAACCGGAAGAAACAAAACCGGAAGAGGATGATCCGAACTATGTTCCTATGTGGTTGTCTGAATGGCTAGCCGAGCAGAAAACAGCAAATAATGATACCTCCGTTTATCAGAAACTTTTCTCGGTAACGCCAGGTGTTTATACAACAGCCGGTGTTCATGCCAATGGTTTTGGTACAAATCCGACGGCAGAGGCTAAAACCGAGCTGGGACTGAATACAACGGTGAATATCGCGAAAGGATGGAGCGGAACAAATACAAAGATCGGTCTTGCTGCCCAGAAAGGAAATATCACCATCCGGGCTACCAATGAGCGCATGAACATCGAGACAAATGGCGTAGCGGTAGGAAAAGGATTCGCAGGAACTGCGAAAGGAAGCGCAGAAACAAAGGCTGACATCATCAATACGGTCTATGTTGACAAGACAGAATTTGCCACAAAGGGGACGACGGAACTTTACTCAGACAGCGGCAGAGATTATCCGGCATATTATTCTACTACGGGCAGGGCTGAGCTTTACGCAGCCGGCGGTGTTGTGAATCCGGTCGCAATCATCGGAGGAAAGATGCGCAATTATATTCAGTCGCATGATACCTCGCTTGTTAAGTGGAGTAATAAGTCTACCCATTCAGCAGAAGATCCCATGAAGTCCATCCAGGTCGTTCTTGATGCTCCTTACGACCGTCTTGCCATCAGTGTATTTGGATGGTTTGACATTACAACGACCATAAAGAAAGCAGTTCGGGATAACAACATCAATAAAGACCATCCATCAAATAACTATAGTTGTGATTTCTGCGGATCAGGCGAGCACGATAAGTCGATCGATAACGACAACAGTGCCGGCGATACCAATGAAGAGATCAATGAGAGGATCAGTAATGATTCTGCACAGGCGGATGCACAGATCAGCCGGGTCGATGCTCAGATGGCAGAAGCAAGGGCGATTCTTGCGAACTTTGAAAAAGCTCTGTCTCCGCTGATCCCGATCACGACATCTACCAGCACCAACAACAGCATCCTTCAGACCCCGGTCACCAGGGCACATTATGAGGAAGAGGAACTGAAGGCAGCCAGTGTACTGTATATTACTGACATCCGGACTGTTCTTGCAAAAGATGTACTGTTGGCTGCAAATGATCTGGCTAAATATCTCCTTTGGGATAATCGGCTGAACATGCAGAAAGTCTATCTGCTTCCGAATGCGACCCGCCTGATGTATTCGAACATAGGCGCGCTGCAGTATATCGGTGAAGTGATCCGCGGAGATGCATTGGGAGATGGTGAAGTCCATGATATCGATGTGATTACGGCTCTTTCAGATTATGCTTACAGTAAACCGGTTGTTTCTATCGGGCTGGCAGGATCTTTGGACTTTATGACAGGCACATTAAGTCTGTTCGAATCCTCCACGCTGGTGCTCTTCGAGCATGAAATATCCGCCGGATGGCTTGAGGACAAGATGCACGAAGGCTTTATCCGCATCCTGTTTAATGATCTTGACACGATCAGCGGAATCATTAATGATGGTGCAGATCCGGAAGGAACCATCCTTGAAGGCCTGACCGAAGATGAAGCTGCAAAAGACAAGCTGGCCGAGAATGCAGAAGATCTTAAGTTCTATTGGGCAGGGCGGACACCTGAAGAGGCGGAAGACGAAGAACCTCTGTACTTCCTGCTGATCGATGAGAAAGCAGATGAAGTAAAGATCCTTCGCACAAGCATCAGGATGATGGAAGAGAATGAATCACCGATACCACAGTCCATTTATATGTATCGTGACAGCAAGTCAGACCGTATGGGTGAAGAGAAGTACGATGTAATCTTCTTTGATACCGAAGAAGGCGAGAAGAACCGGGTAATGTTTGTTACGGATGTACTGAACGGAAGAGACCTGGAAGTTCCCAAAACACTCCGGATCCAGCTGCGTATGTTCCAGATCGAAGGATGTGACCTGCCGGGTTACAGCATATCAGATCATATCTTCGTGATTACTGATGGAACAGAGCAGACAGTTGCTCTTTTCGATGGTTTCTACAAGACAGTCGTTCTTGAAGATATGTTTGAATCGGATTACACGAAGGTTGAAGGTCTCGACACTGACAGCCCGCGTGTTACGATCAAACAGGATCAGGTCATCTGGCCTGAAAAAACCAGCGATACAGAGGGAATGGACCTGAATGAAACAAAATACAACCTGCTCGATAATACCTGGACAGCTGTTCAGGAAGAACAGGAAACAGCTGCATAATAAGTGCATATAATAGAATCAGCAGACCACCGGATATTGGCAGCAAAGCCGGTATCCGGCGGTCTGCGTCCTGTCTGAAAGGGGAAAGCAAGATGATTCGGAGAAAAGGTGTTTCCGGGTCATCTTTAATATCCCCGCCTTGCACCCTGACCGGGCAGCGCAAGGAAAGCGGCAGAATCATCTGCCTCTTTCCTTACGAGACCACTGATGATAAAAGGAAATAGGAGAATGATCATATGTTGACGAATGATAAAAAAAATAAAACCCGGAACCATATCATAAAAAAAGTGACAACACTGGCACTGGCATTCATCCTTACACAGCAGCAGTTTCTGACAGCACTTACGCTGGCTGAGGAACCGGATTTAAGTATCGGATATGCGTACGATGAGGGATATGCTCCGGTGGACCCTGTATTTCCTCCGGAAGGGGAACCGGATCTTCCGGCAGATGTCATGACGGAAGGAAAGGATGAGACCGGGGATCTGTATCTGGATGATCCCTTCTGGCAGGAGGATGAATATCCTGCGGTGGATGACTATCCGCAGCAGGAAGAGCCGCTTATTATCATAGACGAGCCATCCGATCATTCAGAAGAGAATATTACGATCGAGGAAGAAGATCCATCTGCACAGGATCACAAACCGGAAGATAAAAAAGAGGGGAAAGATCCCTCTTCTGAGGAGGCTGACGCCTTTTCCGATGAGGTGGATCTGGCAGACGAAGACGTACTGGACCTGGATGGGTATGTCATGGCTGCCGGTACGCTGGAAGAGATTCCTTTTCTGGACGAGAACGGGACTCCCTCTTCTGTAATAGAATTTATGCCGGTGTCGTCTCTTCTTCCGGAGACGTCAGAAGATGAAACGGTGGAACCTCAAACGGAATGGCCGGGAGGCTGGTATGTTCTGGACCGGAATGCTGTTGCACAGGACTTGATCACAATCGGAGAAAGAGACGGCGATGTTGTCAATCTGATTCTGATGAATGGTACGACGCTTTCGGCCGAAGCAGGGATACTGGTAGGGCAGAATATCACCTTAAATATTTTCGCGCAAACCATCGACGATAATAAGGGAAAGATCGTTGCAGAAGGGGATTCAAGGACTGCAGGTATCGGCGGCAACAGACAAACACAGGCCGGCATGATCAATATTTACGGAGGAGAGATAACAGCATATGGAGGTGACAGGGCAGCAGGCATTGGCGGGGGGTATATGACCAGTGTGCAGCAGGTCCTGATCGCAGGCGGAACAGTGTTTGCCCAGGGTGGATCTGAGGCAGCCGGAATCGGCGGAGGCAAGCAGGGAGGTGTCATTTCAGATGGCGTTGTCGAATTCAGAGGAGGAATTCTAACAGCGATCTGCGGATGCGATCCCGCGGATTTTGTAGATGACAGAACCGAAATGGCACAGGCCATCGGTCATGGCCAGGATGTCGGGAACGAGTATACCGGTCTTTTCAGGATATCTGCACCGGGAGCGGAGATCCATGCCGGAGATGATGAGAACTCTGCTGAATATTATATGGCAGATGAAGAAGGAATAAATGCGTGTCATGAGAATGCTTATGTGCATATAGAGGTTTCTGTTTCAGGTGATACGTATATCGACAAGACTGGAACGGAATTGTCGATCAGTGAAGAAGGTTATAAAACACTCACGTCTGATATGACAGAGTGGAATAATTCTTTTTATTTTCTGAAAGAGAATATTACCATAACAGAAAGGATCAAAGTCAGCGGAGATGTCAGCCTGATCCTGTCTGATTTTAAGACTCTGACTGCGTCAAAGGGAATTGCGGTTCCTGTGGGTTCCAGTCTTACGATTTATGGGCAGAGAAAGCAAAGAGGAGTTCTGATTGCAACCGGAACCGGAGAGAATGGAGGAATCAGCGGTGATGCAGACAACAGTGATGCTGTATATGTTCCGTTTGGAACCATCGGCATCTACGGTGGAGAAATACATGCTACAGGAAGTCGTTTCAGTCCCGGTATAGGCAGTACAATGGCCTATCTCACCAACGACCCCGGGAGAGTCGGCAATGATCTGCCGTCCCATGGTACAATTATTATCGAAAGAGGTAAAGTGTATGCAACGGGAGGAGAACATGGTGCCGGAATTGAGGTTTCGCGTTCGAATGATTCGCAGGGATATCTGAGGATCAACGGCGGCGAAGTGACAGCAGTAGGCAAAGGAGATGCAGCCGGAATAGGAGCAGAGGCAGGTCCGGTAGGGTCAGTGGTCATCCGGGGGGGAACAGTTTATGCAACGGCTGAGGGAAAGGGAGCCGGTATAGGAAACAGCGCCAGTCGTCGCACTATCAGGCAGAGCGGTGTTATAGAAATCACCGGCGGAACTGTAACAGCCAGGGGAAAAGAGGCAGGAGCCGGGATCGGCGGTGGATATGACAGCTCGAGCGGACCGGTTATTATTTCCGGCGGAACGGTTTATGCTTATGGAGGAACCCTTGCTGACAATAGCAGGGTGGCTGGATCCGGTATTGGAGCAGGAAATAATCGCGATTATAATAATAAAGTTGGGGACATTACGATTACCGGAGGACTTGTCATCGCGGTTGGCGGTTCAGAACTATATAAAGCAATAGGATCCGGAACGACCCGCTTTGTAGAAACGGTTGACGATGGGGTTTTAAACCTTGGAAATGTCAAGGTCACGTCCGGCGATTCCGAACAGGAGGCTTCTGCCGTTGTTCTGGACGCTGAAACAGACCGGCGGACCGATGCCTGCCGGGATCATTACGTGCGGATCGAACCCTGTACGGATCATGCTGCTGCAGAATCCGAATATTCCAGTGATGAAACAAAACATTGGAATATCTGCGTTTACTGCAGATCGGAGTTTAATTATACAGAACATGAATATGGTGACTATGAGCCTTATGATGCATTTTACCATCAGCATACCTGTAAAGTATGCGGTTATATGGAAAAAGCCTTTCATGAATATGATTATTACGGGACTAAGAAATGCATTCAGTGCGAGGCTGAACCTCCATTGATCCCTTATGTAGATGAATCCGGCAATCCGATGGATCCTGTGACCTGTAATATTGTCATGGATGTTGAAAAAGATAAAACCATTTTCTGGGAAAAGATATCAAGGGAAAATAATGGCTGGTATGCTGTCATGGGCGATGTTACCATCGATAAACTGATCGAATTGGGCGGCGATATCAATCTGATCCTTTGTGACGGAGCAAAGCTGACAGCCAACAAAGGAATCATAATTCCCAACAGCCGTTCCCTTACCATCTGGTGCCAGGAAAAAGGAGATGGAAGCCTGGAAGCACATGGTGCGGATTATGCTGCCGGGATCGGGGGAGAGGAACAGCAAAATGGCGGAACCATTACGATCAATGGCGGCTATGTCACGGCATACGGCGGGAAAGATGCTGCCGGTATCGGGAGTGGAAGCGCAGATCAGGGACAGGAGGATCCATTCAGACAGAATCATCTTGGAAGAGGCGCCACAATAAACATTAAAAACGGGACTATCCATGCCATCGGCAGTGCGAATGGAGCCGGTCTCGGAGGTGGTGCTTTTTGCGCCGGTGGAGATATTACCATTTCTGGCGGCACGGTTACAGCGGAAAGCCAGAAAGGAGCGGGAATCGGCGGCGGGATCTTCGGACCGGCCGGTACGGTCGTCATTACCGGAGGTACGATAAACGCTGGCAGTTCCCGAGGAGCAGGAATCGGCGGTGGCATGAATTCCTTTGAAAATGACTCGGTTTCCGGCTGTTCTGTCCGGATATCGGGAGGCAATATCACTGCCCATGCAGAATCCGGAGCCGGTATCGGAAGCGGAGAACTGAATAAACGGCTGGATGATGAATCCTCAGTACATGGGACCGTATATACGCTTCCGAGCCGAAGCAGGGTGAGTTCTTTCACCAATAAAGGATCCATAACGATCGATGGAGGTGTGATCGAAGCAAGTTCTTCATGCGGGGCCGGAATCGGCGGTGGTTTCTTTATGGATTATGGTCCCATTGTTATCAATGGAGGAAATACCACAGCATCATCGGATACCGGAGCCGGAATCGGCGGCGGCGAATATCTGCAGGCCTGCAGTGTAACGATTAATGGAGGATCAGTAAATGCCTCGTCATCGACTGGAGCCGGGATCGGCGGCGGAAGACGGGTACATAGAAATCTTTCGGAAATTGATCTGATACAAGAAGGCCGTTGGCTGGCGTGTATCGAAAGTGCTGCGCCTGAGATGACCTGTAACAAAAGAACCTGGACAGAGAATGCAGGAAAATGGGGAAAAATAACTCATACTGTTATTGATGAGTATCATGTAGCTTCTTACGGCGGTGGTCGTTCTGTCCAGATTACGGTGAATGGCGGGAATATAACTGCAATTTCTGACGCTGCAGCCGGTATCGGATATGGAAAGATCCAGACGATAGGATATATTTCTCCAGCAGGGATTATCAGCAGTACGCAAGGCGGTTCGTATTATTCGAGATCGTATTTTGCTTTAACACCAAGGTTAAATCTTTCTATCGGATGGACGAATCTCACAGACAGCATTACTGTAAATCAGTTTGCAGCAGATAATGGGACGTCAAATACTATAAAAGCGGATTTCATTTTCCATGTTCCTGAAATTAAAGCTGCAATCCAACGCAACTATTATTTTTCTACAGATGTTAATGTAGTAAATGCTTTCAGGGATAGAGCAGATGCATCCTATGTGGTCGCACCTACCAAGGCTGCAAAAAGGGAAAATCTTTCAGGCAGGACGTTGATCCCGGGAGAAAGTTTTGTCCTGACGTTTGATGCAAATGGCGGCACTGGCAGAATGCCGGATGTTTTAACAGGAGGCTACTATGAGGTTCCCGACTGTGCTTTTACACCTCCTTCCGGTATGGTTTTTGCTTACTGGGTGGTTAGTGGCCCCGCAATAGGATCATATAATGCGGAGCCGAATAGCGACTATATCCTGGTAGACAGGGATTATCAGTTAAAAGCTGTCTGGATGAGTTACTGGGATCTTGTGCAGTACCGGATCAATAACTGGCGTGAGGGGCGTGTCATAGTCCTTGACCAGGATGCGGTTGCTCTTCCTTCCAGTGAACCTCTGATTATACCGGGTGGAAAGACAGTTAAGATAGACCTGAATGGTCATTCTATCAACAGGAATATGCTTTCTCCTTCGGCAAACGGTAATATCATGGAGGTCAAAGGAAATCTGACCATTATGGATACCAGTGAGAAACAGACGGGAACGCTGACAGGTGCCTGGGCGAATTTCGGGACCGGCAGTATTTT
>CACZPF010000404.1 GCA_902782975.1 uncultured Lachnospiraceae bacterium | reverse complement strand
GTTTGAAAGTCTTTATAACGAAAATGTCAATATCAATATGATATCCACCTCCGAGATCCGTGTAACGGTACTGATCGATGAG
Organism: uncultured Lachnospiraceae bacterium; assembly: GCA_902782975.1. Lineage (GTDB taxonomy): Bacteria > Bacillota > Clostridia > Lachnospirales > Lachnospiraceae > Blautia_A. Next base: position 5,697 of record CACZPF010000404.1, on the reverse strand, counting down.
AAGGACGGGGTCCGTGCGATGAACGCGGTCCATGACGCTTTCAATCTGGCGGACTGAGATAAGGCCTGATCCATGTGTCCCGGCATATCTGCCGGGAGATCATGTACAGCGGCTGTGTAAGATTTTTTTCGAAGAGGTTATTATTTAGCGATTATGAAAAGAGGTATCAGCCAGTGGAAAAGGCTGGCAAGACGTGAATTATCCGGAAAGGCAGGCATGGCGGTGCTTGCCTGTATTCTGGTTTCTGCCCTGAATCTGATCCTGGGGAGTTTTTCTTCGGCTCTGTTCCCTGGAAATACGATCCTGAGCCGGATTCTGGGGGAAGTTTTTTCTTTCGCGGTCACACTTGTTTTCTGTGTGCTGACGGCAGGACTTTACTATCTGTTCCTGAATATGGCCCGTCACAAAGAATATTCTCTGAAAGATCTGGTCTATTTCTTTTCCAACCAGCCGGACAGGATCATTGCCGCTTCGGCGGTACTGGCTGTGATCGCCTGGATCACCGGCCTGCCGGCAACGGTCTACGGTTACACCTCCGGTGTGCCTCAGACGCTGGAAGAGGAACTTCGCCAGATGGCCATCCTGATGTTCCTGATTTTACTGGGACAGCTTGTTAATATTCTGATCACGGTACCTTTTACCCTTTCGTATTATCTGCTGGCAGACAGAGAAGAACTGGGCGGCCTGATGGCTCTGAAAGAGAGCGTCCGCCTGATGCGGGGGCATATCGGCAAATATATTCTGCTGCAGGCCAGTTTTCTGCCCTGGCTACTGCTGGTGATCTTTACCATGTATCTGGCGCTTTTGTGGCTGCTGCCGTATATGCAGATGACAGATGTGATTTTTTACCGGGATATCATCGGAGAACTGGATGCCGGGGAAGGAGAAATAGCGTGGACATAATTCAGGAAATAACCAGAGAACTGGAAGTCAGACGAGAACAGGTCGAAGCGGCGGTGGGCCTGATCGATGAGGGAAATACCATCCCTTTTATTGCCCGTTACCGTAAAGAGGCGACAGGAGCTCTGAATGATGAGCAGCTCCGGAACCTTTTTGAACGCCTCACTTATCTTCGGAATCTGGAAGAGAAAAAGGCCCAGGTTCTTTCCAGCATTGAGGAACAGGGAAAACTGACGGAAGAGCTACGAAAACAGATAGAAGAAGCCCGCACGCTCGTGGTTGTAGAGGATCTTTACCGTCCCTATCGCCCCAAACGAAGGACAAGAGCAACCATCGCCAAAGAGAAAGGCCTTGAGCCGCTGGCGGAGATTATTCTTGCGCAGAATCCGGGCAGGCCGGTCCTGGAGATCGCGGCGTCCTTTGTTTCCGAAGAGAAGGAAGTTAAAACACCGGAAGAAGCTCTTGCCGGTGCAAAGGATATTATAGCAGAAAAAGTTTCCGACGAAGCGGACTATCGTATTTATATCCGTGAAGCGACCACAAAGGCCGGCGTCGTACAGACCGAGGCCAAGGATAAGGAAGCACAGTCGGTTTATGAAATGTATTATGAGTATCAGGAACCGGTGAAAGGCCTTCTGCAGGCCGGACACAGGGTTCTGGCCATCAACCGGGCAGAGAAGGAAAAAGTCATTACCGTTAAGATCCAGGCACCGGAGGAGGAGATCCTGCGGTATCTGGAAAAGCAGGTCATCAAAGGGGAAGAGCCGGAGACGACCGCGATTCTTAAAGAAGTGATCCTGGACAGCTACAAACGACTGATCGAACCTGCCATAGAACGCGAGATCCGCAACGATCTGACCGAAAAGGCAGAGGACGGCGCGATCGATGTATTCGGCAAAAACCTGGTCCAGCTGCTGATGCAGCCGCCTATTCAGGGGCAGGTCGTGCTAGGATGGGACCCGGCATTTCGTACAGGTTGTAAGATCGCCGTGGTCGATCCGACCGGAAAAGTGCTGGATACGACGGTCGTCTATCCGACAGCGCCGACCAATGAGACCAAGATCCGGCAGGCCAAGGATACCATTGAAAAGATGATCGATAAATACGGTGTTACCCTGATTTCTGTGGGCAATGGAACAGCTTCCCGTGAATCGGAGCAGGTCATCGTGGATATGATCAAGGAAATACCGGAAAAGCATGTACAGTACGTGATCACCAACGAAGCCGGCGCATCCGTCTATTCTGCCAGCAAGCTCGCAACCGAGGAATTCCCGAATTTCGATGTGGGTCAGAGAAGTGCTGCCTCCATTGCAAGACGTCTTCAGGACCCTCTCTCCGAGCTGGTCAAGATCGATCCCAAGTCGATCGGTGTGGGGCAGTATCAGCATGATATGAACCAGAAAAAGCTGGGCGATGCCTTAAACGGCGTTGTTGAAGACTGTGTAAACCGGGTCGGTGTGGATCTGAATACAGCTTCTGCTCCGCTTCTTGAATATATTTCCGGCATTACCAAGGTGACTGCAAAGAACATCGTATCCTACAGGGAGCAGAATGGACGCTTCCGCAACAGAAGAGAACTTTTGAAGGTCAGCAAACTTGGTCCGAAGGCATTTGAACAGTGTGCCGGTTTCCTCCGTATTACGGACGGGGACAATCCGCTGGATAATACATCGGTCCATCCCGAAAGCTACGAGGCCGCGACCAATCTTCTGACGAGCCTGGGATACCAGCCTTCCGATATAAAGGGCGGCCTTACGGGCATATCCCGCCAGGTCAAAGATTATGACGCTCTGAGTGAGAACCTGAATGTGGGTGCCCTCACCCTGCAGGATATCGTTAAAGAACTTGAAAAACCGGGCCGGGATCCCCGTGACGAGATGCCGAAGCCCATTCTTCGCACCGATGTTCTGGAGATGAAGGATCTGAAGGAAGGGATGGTTCTTAAGGGAACAGTCCGCAATGTCATTGATTTTGGCGCATTTGTGGATATCGGTGTCCATCAGGATGGCCTGGTACACATTTCCGAGATGGGTGAAAAGTTCATAAAACATCCGCTGGAAGCGGTCAGTGTAGGTGATATCGTCGAAGTACGGGTGCTTGGCGTAGATCTCGAGAAAAAGCGGATCAGCCTTTCCATGAAGGGCTTTGGCGGTGATCAGGACGGTCATGTAGCCGGAGCTTTTGGCGGCGGAAAAAAGGCCAAAGAAGCCGGGAAAGAGGCCAGTAAAGAATCTGGAAAGGGTTCAAACAGAGAATCCTCCGGAAATAACCGGGAGGGCAGGAGAAAGGTACACGCCGGTCAGGAGAACCGTGGTGAAAGAAGAGACTCTTTCCACAAGGACCAGAATGGCGGAAACGGCCGTCCGGACAGACGTGGAGATGAACAGAGACGGGGAAACGGGAATAATCGCCAGAATGACAGAAAGGGCGACAACAGAAAACCCCATGAGCCCACCGAGATGGAAAAACTGCTTGCAAAAGCCTTAAAAAAGAACTAAAGAAAAAGGAGACAGGAGACAGAGAACCGTCCCCTGTCTCCTTCCTACTTCCGGTAAACGATTTTTCCGTCCATGACGGTCATGACAACCTGGATATAGCGGATCTCCTGCGGCGGGACTTCAAATATATTTTCACTTAAAACGGCGAAGTCCGCAAATTTTCCGGCTTCGAGGGTGCCTTTTTCATTTTCCTCCAGAGATAGAACGGCTCCATCTTTCGTATAAAGAGAGACAGCCTCCTCTACCGATAGCTTCTCCTGGGGATGCCATCCGCCTTCGGGAAGATCATCGGCATCGGTCCGGTTGACCGCACAGTGGATCCCCCAGATGGGATCAAAGGTTTCGACAGGGCTGTCGGATCCGCCGCCGAGCCGGATGCCGTTTTTAAGAAGCGTCTTCCAGGCATAACCGCCCTGATCTCTGTTACCCATTCTATCATGGACAATGGGATAATCACTGGCAAGAAACGGCGGCTGGATATCGGCACAAACCTTTCCCCTGATCATCTGTGCCAGAATTTCTTCATTGACAAACTGGCAGTGAACGATGCGGTTCCGGAGGTCTTTTTCATCGTCTTCATAGGCATCCGCGAGAGCCTTCGCGGACTGGAGGATGGATCCATCTCCGATGGCATGGCAGGCGACCTGCATACCGGCTCTGTGTGCGGCAAGAACTACTTCGTTCAGTTCCTCCTGCGTATATACATTGATCCCTCTGTTTCCGGGATCATCGCTGTAATCATCCTGAAGATAAGCAGTTCTGGCGCCGAGAGACCCGTCGGTCAGAAGCTTGATATTTCCGATCTTAAAGAAGCGGTCACCGTCTCCGGTCCGGAAGCCTTTATCGAGAAAAGCGTTCAGCTCAGGAATTCTGGGAGCCTGCACTTCTTCCCAGATACGGACGGAAGCATTTCCTTCTTCGCAGACTTCTCTGTAGGAGCGCATGACCGTCTCAAGGGAGGAACCCAGTACATCGTCTGTATGCATGGAGGTCACGCCGTAGGACGAAGCTTCTTCAAATATCCGGCGGATGGCGGTTTTGGATTCTTCCAGGGTTGGCTGCGGCAGATGGACTTTTATCAGGTCCAGAACGGTTTCGACCAGAATACCGGTTGGATCGCCGAATGCATCCCGCTCGATTTTTCCGCCTCCCAGGATATCCTGATCCTGATCAAAGCCCGTCAGACGAAGAGCAGCTGTGTTGGCGGCACCGATATGCCCGCAGACTCTTTCAATCAGGATGGGATGGCTCGTGGAAATGGCATCCAGGTCATGGATATCCGGGTGCCGGTGTTCCGGAAACAGGTTATGATCATACCCGGAGCCAAGGACCCAGGTCCCCTCGGGAATATGATTTTTTCTTATACATTCACGGCCACGTTCGATCAGCTCTTCTATAGAGCCTGTATCGCGAAGAGAAAGCTGGTTCTTTTCCAGACCGCCGTACAGGACATGGCAGTGGGAATCGATGAACCCGGGAACAACACATCTGCCCTCAAGATTTATAAGAGCCGTTGAATCTGTCTTAAGTCCCAGAATCTGAGCGTCCGAATCGACAGCCTGTATCCTGTAACCTGACACGGCGATTGCTGTGGCAGTGGCTGCGGAAACAGAGCTTCCGGCCATGGTATAGATTTTTCCGTTATAAAAAATAGTATCAGTCATCTGAATGATTCCCCTTTTAAGAATTACTCCACCGGACTGACCGCCCCAGGCGGTCGTTTACGATCCGTCCATCCGAAACCGCGGGTATTCCGCCGATCAGAACATGGTTGATCCCGGCAGGCGGCAGGAGAGGATCGGAAAAGGTGGAGCAGTCGTGTACGCAGGCCGGATCGAAGATCACAATATCCGCATCCGCGCCGATCGCAAGTGTTCCTTTATTTTTGAGGCCGATCCGTGAAGCGGCAAAAGTGCTCATTTTTTCTATCCCTTCATAGAGAGAAAGGCTTCCTTTTTGGACATATTCTGCGAGAAATCTGGGAAAAGCACCGGCGGCCCGGGGGTGTCCCTGTCCGTCGTTCAGGATGCCGTCACTTCCAACGCAGACATTGGGATGCCGGAAGGCAAGCCGGATGTCATCTGCCTGCATGACATAGCAGATCGTAAGCGCTTCCGGATCATCCCGGCGCATTTCATCAAAAATCTCTTTTGTACATCTCTGGCCTTTATATTTTCCCTCACACATTTCCACGGCATCATACCCGCACTGATAGCGCATAAGCCACCCGTCATCATAGGTGGAGGAGCCGATATTGGTGCAGAAGGCATCGTAAGGGTAGCAGTCTGCAGAAACATCG
>CACZPF010000403.1 GCA_902782975.1 uncultured Lachnospiraceae bacterium | reverse complement strand
TGTGGAAGAAAAGATGGTTCAGTCCCGGGCGTGGATGGATGACAGGATATACGGCGATAAGCAGAAGAAGGATATGGAACAGGCGCGTAATGTCGTCTGGCTTTTCCTGATGCATGCCGCGGTCGCAATTCACCGGGGAAACTGTTTCCGGGCTATCGGAGAAATGCAGGCTGCCAGAGCCCTGTATATTGATCTGCTGGGCGACCGTTACAGGCTGGAGAGCAGGCGAAACCGCGAAATCGATCATCTGCCCGAAGCTGAAAAAGCAGCGATCCGGAGCACGTTTGCCGCCGGAGAAAGACCGTCGGAATTATGGGCAGCGCTTGTAAATCTGACAGATTTGGTTTATATAGAACTTGAAGAAATCAGAATGCCTGTTACAAAGGAGATGCTGCTCGATTATTACGCTGGTCTCAGATAACGACCGGTGAGCCGGATGAGGATATTGAAGGTATTTTTTGAGATAACCGACCATCGACAATCGGTATTTGCGGAGGAAAGAAATAATGGATTTTCTTGAAGAATACTACAACCATTATGATGAAGAAGGACGTCTCCTCTCCCGTCACGGGCAAGTGGAGTATCTGACCACAATGAGATATATCAAAGAGTGTCTGGAAGGCATTTCGAATCCAGATATTCTTGAAGTCGGAGCCGGTACAGGACGCTACAGTGTCACATTGGCGAAACAAGGACTTCAGGTCACTGCGGTTGAGCTGATCGAACATAATCTGGAAATACTAAAAGCCAAATTGGATGGGACGGAACCAATCACAACCATGCAGGGAAATGCTCTGGATCTTTCCCGGTTTCCTGAAAACTCTTTTGATCTGACCATGCTGCTCGGTCCGATGTATCACCTTTACACGAAGGAAGAAAAGCTGAAAGCACTCTCTGAAGCAGTGCGTGTGACAAAACAAGGCGGATATATTCTGGTGGCTTACTGTATGAATGAACCTACCGTCATTCAATATGTATTCGGCTTGAACCATCTGCACGAAGTGATGGATCTCAACATGCTGACTGATGACTGGCATTGTATCAGCGAGCCCAAGGATCTTTTTGAAATGGTGCGTACAGAGGAGATTGCGGATCTGGATTCAGCAGTGCCTGTCAGAAGGATCAAGCTGGTTGCCACAGACGGTGCAACGAATTATAAACGGGAGTATATTGATGCGATGGATGATGAAACATTCAGCAAGTGGATGGATTATCACTTCGTGATTTGTGAAAGGCAGGATCTGATCGGTGCTTCCCATCATACCCTGGATATTCTCCAAAAAGAATGACAAATTCCATTTCGAGACACCTTTTGGTCAGAAAACTCGGAAGATGATTCCATCTTCGTATCGGAGAGAAAAATGAAAGCTGAACTGAAACCATTGTCCCCGGAAATGGGGAAAAGGGAATACAACATGCTGCAAGGAATATCAAACGGGGAAAACGGTTTCTACAACCCTGCGTGCAATATTTCCTATGAAGAATACCGGGAATGGCTGAAAAAGGAAGACGACATGTCGAAAGGCGTCAATCTGCCGGAAGGATGGATCCCGGCCACTACCTATTTTCTTTATATTGACGGTGAACCGGTTGGCTACGGGCGTGTCAGACACGCCTCCCTGGAATACCTGGAGACCGTTGTGGGCGCCGGAAACCTGGGCTACGCCATCGCGAAAGAATACCGAGGCAGGGGATACGGAGGCATCCTGTTTCGGGAGCTGTTAAAAAAGTGCCGGGAGATCGGATACGAAGAGATCAAACTTTTCCCGCTGAAAAGCAATATTGCCACCGTCAAAATCATGCTGAAAAACGGTGGTGAAATCATTGGCGAATTCAATCATGAAAAGCATATTATACGAATCCCTGTATCTTGCAGTAGATAAGGAACATCACAGGCCGAAATAAACGATAGTCGTTTATCTCGGTATATATTTTGAGATAACGCACTATAGAGAAACTGGAATTTCTTGGAGGAATATATGGAACTAAAGAAACTGGAATATGATTTGACCGTTTGCAAGGTCGAGGCGATAACGGACATAGATATGACGAAGGAGTTTTTCTTCATTGGCAAAACAGATGAAGAAATGTCTTTGGTTTGCAGGACCGATGATGCGCCGAATAATTCAACTGTGCGTGACGATGGATGGAAAGGATTTCGTATTCAGGGTATTCTTGATTTTTCGCTGATCGGAATCTTATCGAAAATATCGGGAATCCTCGCTGAGAATAATATCGGAATCTTTGCAGTATCAACTTTCAACACGGATTATATCCTTGTAAAGGCAGAAAACTTCGAGAAGGCTTTGAGCGTACTGTCCGCAGAAGGATACACTGTTATCTGAATCTTGCTAATGTTTGTCAAGTGTATTTTTGAAGAAATTGAGCGCCATAGA
>CACZPF010000402.1 GCA_902782975.1 uncultured Lachnospiraceae bacterium | reverse complement strand
GAGATCCTTGAACTGTCGGATCTGAGAGATGAGATGGCCACTTCCCTTCCTTACGGTAAGCAGAGGAGGCTGGAGATCGCAAGAGCCATGGCCACAAAGCCAAGCCTTCTGCTTCTGGACGAGCCTGCCGCCGGTATGAATCCGCAGGAGACAGATGAACTGACAGCCTTTATCGGAAGGCTGAGAGATGAATTCGGGCTGACAATATTTATGATCGAACATCATATGGACCTGGTAATGGAGATTTCGGACCGGATCTATGTGCTGGATTTCGGCAAGGGAATCGCGGAAGGCGTTCCAGAAGAGATCCAGAATAATCCCAGGGTCATTGAAGCGTATCTGGGAGGTGCCGTTGATGAGTAATATTCTGGAAATCAAAGATTTGAGTGTATCCTACGGCGGCATTAAAGCGGTGAAAGGCATCAGCTTTGAAGTTCCCAAGGGAGAAGTGGTAACCCTGATCGGAGCCAATGGTGCGGGAAAAAGTTCTACTCTTCGTTCCATTGTCGGTCTGGTCAAACCATCTTCAGGAAGCATTCTTCTGAATGGGCAGGAGATGGCCCAGAAAACGCCGGAGCAGATCGTCGCCAAAGGGATCACCCTGGTTCCGGAAGGACGCCGTGTCTTTGCTGATCTGACGGTTCTGGAGAATCTGAAGGTCGGCGCCTATCTTCGAAAAGATGATCTGACAGAGGACCTGAACTGGTGTTATGACCTGTTCCCGCGGCTGAAGGAGAGACACTGGCAGCTGGCTGGTACGCTTTCCGGCGGTGAACAGCAGATGCTGGCCATCGCCAGGGCTCTGATGAGCCGTCCTGAGATCATCATGATGGATGAACCTTCGCTTGGACTTGCTCCGATCGTGGTTCAGGGTGTGTTTGATATCATCCGGGAATTGAACCGGCAGGGGAAAACCATCCTGCTGGTTGAGCAGAATGCCAATATGGCCCTCCGGACAGCACATCATGCGTATGTAATGGAGGTGGGCAGTATTACTCTGGCCGGAACCGGAAAAGAGCTTTCCGAGAATGAAGACGTAAAAGCGGCATATCTTGGGAAAGCAAGAAAATAAAGAAGGATGTAAAAAGAGCCGCCGGCCGCTTTTTAAGTGGCCGGCGGTTCTTTTCACGAGCAGGGCTTTTATTCATGGCATGTCCGGATAAAAAGGTGGATCTGTCGTGCCCGCAGGGTGGGATCTTAGCATGTTTGAGAGACGGCTGTGAATAGTGGCCTGAAATGTGCTTTGACAAGCCGGATCTTATTGTGTATACTCTATTTATCCAATCTTATGCCGTGTTTTGCGGCAGTCCATTCATTTTTCTGAAGCATATCGTTGTGGTCCTCCCACAGCAATTTCAATATTCTCGTTTTTGTACGAAAGGATTAGATCTGATGACTCAGAAAATTGAAAAGGACAGTAACTATCAAGATTTTGTTCGTGAATTCTGCAGCAATCTGTCAGAAATCACAGGAATCCCGGAATCTTCATTTTACAAAAAATCATCTGACGGGGACGAAGAGCATCTATACATTAATCTTGTGGAAAACAATGATATAAAAGAAGTATGCGGGATCAGTATCGAAGAACTTTACACGTATTATCTGGAGGGTAAGGATATTCGGCAGCTGGCAGAAGATCTTGCAGACGTAATGCAGGACCGCTCTTCTGTGAAGATCCGGGGCGTGATCGGAAAGATGAGGAATTATAACGATGTGAAAGAAGATCTGTTTGTCAGGCTTCTCAATGCAGACAGCGATCCGGGAATCCCTGAAAAGTTCATCTGCCGTCAGGTCGGTGATATTGCACTGACTTTGTATGTCAGGATCGATGAGAAACAGGGGATACTCTACAGTGCCAGAATTCCCGGGGAAATGCTTTCCATCTGGAATAAGAATGCTGACGAAGTCATTGATGAAGCGTTGGTAAATACGTATTTTCTTTCACCTCCCCGGATCTATTCCTGGGAAAGGATGTGGCGGGAGCATAATTACGAGGGCGAGAATTTTATGAACATCTTCTGGAACCGGCGGATCAGCAGGGGACCCGAGGGAAATTGTCTCAGCACAGTCAGCAAAAGAAACGGTGCCGTTGCCATCTTCCTTCCGGGAGTAGCAAGAAGGATCGCTTCGCTTATGCAGGATGATCTGTATCTTGCTTTTACAAGCATCCATGAGGTCATGGTCCATGCAGCAAGTTCCGTCAGGCTGCAGGATCTTGAAAGCGTCTTAATAGATACGGTTACGGCAGCGACGGAAGAGGATGAACAGCTGTCTATGCATATTTTCCGGTATGACAGGGAGACGGGGGCGATGGAATGTCTGGAGAGCCAGAACGAAGAATTATACTTATGAATAAGAAATGATTCATGTGTCACAAACGGTTTTAAGGCATACAAAAACCGGAAGCCAGCAATTATGCGGGTTTCCGGTTTTTTATGCTTATTTTCTGTCCGTCTCCGGATCTTCCGGTTCTTCTTTTCTCCCATGTTTTTTCTGATCATGAGGAATCTCTTCTTCCGGTCCGGGCAGCCAGATATGAACACTTTCGATCCGGTTCTTGTTAATGGAATCCACCACAAGGCGTGCACCGTGTTCCAGCGTAACTGACTGCCCTTCCTTTGGAAGAGAATCCAGCTGTTCGATGATGAAGCCTCCTACAGAATCATATTCGTCCGAAGACAATTCAAGATGAAGCTGCTCGTTCAGATCGCCAAGTTTTGCTGAACCGGATGCGACATATTCTCTGCCGGGCCGGATCTCCGTCAGATCTTCTTTCTCATCCGTGTCATATTCATCCCGGATGTCGCCCACGATCTCTTCCAGAAGGTCTTCAAGTGTAACCAGGCCTGCGGTCGAACCATATTCGTCCAGGACGATCGCAAGATTTACAGATGCTTTTCTCATCTCTACCAGCAGGTCTGCGGTGGCCTTGTATTCAAAAGTAAAATAAGGTTCCCGCAGGATATCGCGGATCGAAAAAGGGGCGGTCTTATCCAGCAGGATAAGATCCTTCATATTAATGATACCGATGATGTTATCTGTGTTATCTTCAAATACCGGGAATCTGGTATGGCGGTCTTCCCGGAAGATTTCCATCAGGTCCTCATAAGTCGATTCCACATCAACAAAAGTCATGTCAATTCTGGGAATCATAACATTTTTTGCAGTAGAATCCCCAAAATCAAACACGTTATAGATCATCTGTTTCTCTTCATTCTCGATCACGCCATCTTTTTCCCCCACATTTACGAGGGTCCGAAGCTCGTGCTCTGTCATGATGCTGGTGCGGGCATTCGGGTCAATGTGAAGGATAAACATAATGCCTTCGGACAGTTTGCCGACGAGAAAGACAGCAGGTGTCAGAACGATCATGAGAACGTAGATCACCCGCGCATAGGCAAGAGCAAGTTTTTCGGCGTAGATAGAGGCGAGTGTTTTCGGCGTGATCTCTCCGAAAAGGAGAATGACAAGGGTCAGTATTCCGGTTGCAATTCCGACATAAACATTTCCGAATACCTGGATCGTAAAAGTAGTCATCAGTGCGGAAGCCGCCATATTGACAATATTGTTGCCGATCAGGATCGTGCTCAGCATTTTTGAAGAATTGGCGATGACCTTGTCCAGAACGACGGCCCGTTTGTCTTTCTCCTGGATCAGTGACTGAATGTGTATCCGGTTAACGGTGGTCATGGCTGTTTCTGCGGATGAAAAAAAACCGGACAGAAGAACCAGCAGCAGGATGCATATGGCCTGGATCAGAATTTCAGAATTCAAAAAGATACTCCTTCCATGAAGATTTCGATGTTCTTTATCATAACATAGAATACTGGATATGAGAACTGTTCGTAGATTAATAAAATATTACGTAAACCAAACAAAATTTAAAGAATTTCTTACAAATTATTTACAACTGGATAAAAATTTGTTATGATATACAAAGTTTAAAGCTGTATGCTTGGGAGGGTAAGATGAACAAAATAATAAAGAATACTGCAAATTTACTCAAGGTGACCGCCTGCACCCTGGCTTTTTCAGCATTGGCTGCGGCTCCGTGTGTTCCTGTTCTGGCTGGCGTAAGCGTTGAGTACAGCACAGAAGAAGGCACACATCTGTTTCCGGACAGGATCATTCTGACGGATGTATCTACTTTAGGAGAAGAATCTCTGCCGGAGAACAGCTATGGAAAACTTGTGTTTTCAGATCCGGATGCGGGGATATCCGCCGGAGAGCTGGGAGCCGAGGTGAAGCTTATCCCATCAGATGGACAGGATCTCAGCTGGGCTTCCGGATATGACGCACAGGAAAATGTGGTCAGACGGCAGGTACAGGTCGTTGTTGTTTATTCTGACGGAGATGGCGCAGAGGAAGTAAAGGCGGCAGAGGACGCGGAACGATCTTCAGAAGAAGAACAGGATGCAGCCGAACCCGCTGCACAAAGCACATCCGCGGATCAGGATACGCAGGATACCGCTGTACCTGACGAGAAAGCATTTGAAGAACAGATCGCGCAGGCAGATGCAGAACCATCTGAAGAGCAGAGTACCGCGGCCGGCGATGAGCCAGCCGAAGCGGCCTCAGGACCTGAAGCAGCTTCTGATCAGGATGAGGCTTCCTTGTCCGGACAGAATGCAGAGAGCCCTGCGGATGGAACAGCCAATGAAACGCTCGTCGATGTAGAAAGTTTTGATGCTGCCATGAAGGCAGCGGCTGAAGAAGCTGCCGCCGCCATAGCCGCGGCAGCACAGACATCTGATGGGCAGGGATCTGCTGCAGAACAGGCTCCGGCAGACCAGCCGGCCGCTTCTGACATGGGCGGGGCACCAGGTGAAGATGCGCAGGCGGCAGCAGATGTTCCGTCAGAACCAGTAAAGACTATTTTTGATTCTTATACAGAAGAGGATACGAGAAGTACTGAATATGGGCAGGATCTGACGGAAGAACAGAAGCTCGAAGCCGCAGCGGCCAACCATACAAGCAACGGAATTTTTGTTTCCGGTACGAATCTTCCCTGGTATGTGCAGTTTACTGCAAAAAATGAAGATTATCGTGAATTTGCCAGCGCGGGAACGGCAAATATTTTTGCATCTTTCCGGTTTGAGCTGAAAGACCTGAGCACCGGTTCCGACTATGAAATTCCGGACGGGGAATATGTGAGTGTAAACGTACCTGTAAAAGAAGGATACAACTATACGGTAGAGCATATTCTCGATAATGGCGGCGTTGAACTGATAACACCTGCGCTGACAGGAAGCATCCTTTCCTTCAGCACGCATTCGTTCAGCTCATTCGGGATCGCCGGAAGCCGTCCGGTGGTAGACAGTCTGGCAGAAGATACCTACAATACGGTAACTCCGGCACCTACCAGCACGCCGCTTCCTTCCAGTCAGGGGAGCACATCCCAGAGCCGGAATACCGGCAATGCCGGTACATCTGCCGGAAATACTACATCAGGAAATGCAACGACCGGAAATTCCAATAATGGAACAGGTACTCCGGCCGGAAATAATGCAGGATATTCAAATTCAGCACAGACATCGGCCGGCACGCCGACTGTAAATCAGACAGTCACAAACAACACGGACAGCAATCATTTTAATGTCCAGACAGGCGATGATACACCGATCCTGCCTTTGATCGGGATCGTTGCAGCAGCTCTGGTCGTTATTGTCCTGATCCTTATTCTTAAACGCAAAAGAAAATAATAACATTTTTATGATCTGAATAATTCGGAGTAAGAAAGGCCGATGGGAAAAGGACCGATCAACGGTCGATCATCCCACCGGCTTTTGCAGTCTCTTATCTGTGCTTCAATTAATAAAGTTGCAATTGAAAATTGAAAACAACTGTGATATACTAACCCAAGATATTAGATTAAGGAGGATTTATCATGGAACATGTCAAGACCCTGAATACCAAAAATCTGCAGAATACCGTTAAAAAAGGTGGCTGCGGCGAGTGTCAGACATCCTGCCAGTCTGCCTGCAAGACTTCTTGCACTGTCGGCAACCAGAGCTGCGAGAACAAGTAATTTCTGTAGAATTGTATATTTAGGCTGAGAAAGGGACAGGGAATCTCCGGATTTTTTGCCCCACCGTGCGGGAACTGTCAGACTGCCTTCGCAGTAGTCTGGCAGGAATATGCATAAAAATCAGTAAGCAGCGGGCCCCCGCTGCTTCTTTGTGCGTTGTGAAGAACCGTGCCGGATGTTTAAAAGTAAAGAAAGGAGCTGTCGCTTATTTCTATGAGCAGAATCCACTGCTATCGGAACAATGGCTATAATATTGTCCTGGATATCAACAGCGGCTGCATCCACCTCGTGGATGAGGTGACCTGGGATGTTCTTCCCATCCTGGAAGAATGGCTTGCCGGAAGAGATTATGATTTCAGCATCCTGAAAGAAGATCCCGATGCGCCGGTCAAAGCTGCAGGATCAGCACTGAACGGCCGGTATCCGGAAGAATCTGTACGTTCAGCGGTATCTGAATGTATCGATCTTACTCTGCAGGGAATGCTTTTCACGAAAGATATCTATCAGGATGCGATCGAAGCCTTTTCCGGAAACAGGCGGACAGTTGTCAAGGCTTTATGCCTGCATATCGCCCACGACTGCAATCTGGCCTGCCGCTATTGCTTTGCGGAAGAGGGTGAATACCATGGCCGTAAAGCACTCATGTCTTTTGAAGTCGGCAAAAAAGCTCTGGATTTTCTGATCGCTTCATCCGGTGCACGCCGGAATCTGGAGGTTGATTTCTTTGGAGGTGAACCGCTTCTCAACTGGCAGGTCGTGAAGGACCTTGTTGCCTATGGCAGGAGCCGTGAAGAGGAAGCCGGCAAAAAGTTCCGTTTTACACTGACGACGAACGGTGTGCTTTTAAATGATGAGATCATGGAATTCTGCAACCGTGAGATGGGAAACGTTGTCCTAAGTGTTGACGGCCGAAAAGAGGTACATGATTTCATGCGCCCGTTCCGTAAAGGGGCAGGCAGCTATGATCTGATCATGCCTAAGTTTAAAAAGTTTGCCGATCTTCGTGAACAGGACCGCTACTATGTCCGTGGAACCTATACGCATTATAATCTCGACTTTTCGAAGGATGTTCTTCATCTTGCCGATCAGGGATTCAGGCAGATCTCGATCGAGCCGGTGGTGGCTCCGGACGAAGCGGATTATGCGATCCGGAAGGAGGATATTCCGATCCTTCTGGAACAATATGATATTCTTGCAAAAGAGATGATAAAACGGGAGAAAGAAGGCCGCGGGTTTAATTTCTTCCACTTTATGATCGATCTGACCGGCGGACCATGTGTCTACAAACGGCTTTCGGGCTGCGGCTCCGGAACAGAATATCTCGCTGTTACTCCCTGGGGCGATCTGTATCCCTGCCATCAGTTTGTGGGGGAAGAGGAATACCTGATGGGCAATGTGGATCAGGGCGTTATCCGGCCTGATATAGTGGATAAATTCGGTCATTGCAATGTTTACACCAAACCAGCCTGCAGAGACTGTTTTGCAAGATTTTACTGCAGCGGCGGGTGTGCTGCCAACGCGTCACATTTTACTGGAAATATCAATGGCAACTATGAGATCGGCTGTATTCTGCAGCGGAAACGTGTGGAATGCGCCATTATGATCAAAGCCGCACTGGCGGAATAAGTATTAAATGTAAAGAAGGGAAATGCAATGAAAAAGAGTAGAGGAATCATTGTGCTGATACTCATGCTGGCCGTTACTGTATTCTTTGGATGGCTGGCGATCGGCGGTGTTCAGAAGGATCTGAGAGAAAAATCTGCAAGCTCTGAAGAGCAGTTTATCCGTAAGGGTCTTGATCTTTCCGGTGGTTTAAGTATCACCTATCAGACCAAGGACGCCAATCCGAACAGCGAAGATCTGGCTGATACGATCTATAAGCTTCAGAAGCGTGTAGAAACCTACAGCACCGAGGCACAGGTGTATCAGGAAGGTTCCAACCGTATTAATGTCGAGATCCCCGGCGTAACAGCTGATAAACCCTCCGAGACGAAGGATACAGCGGCAGAAGATACAGCGGCGGCTGAAGACGCGGCGGCAGCTGAAGATACCGCAGCAGAGGATACGGCAGAAGACGCTGCTGAACCAGCAGACACTGCGGCAGAGGATACGGCAGATGACGCGGCGGCAGAAGATGCTGCTGAATCAGCAGATACCGCAGCAGAGAATAAAGATATCTCTCTTTCCCAGGCGGAACGTATTCTGCAGGATCTGGGAACGCCCGGATCTCTCTGCTTCATTACCATGACCGGCGATGACGGTGTGAGCAACTTCAGCTACACAGGAAAAACAGAGTCCGGTTATGAAATGACCAGAACGCTGGATGAGATCCGCGAAGCCGGAAGCGTTGTACTTGACGGTACCGATGTAGCAGATGCGCAGGGCGGTGCGATTACAGATCAGACGACCAGCGCCATGCAGTATGTTGTAAGCCTTACCCTGACAGACGAGGGCTCTAAGAAATTTGCGGAAGCGACTGCAGCCAATGTCGGAAAGCAGATAGCCATTATTTATGATAACGGCGTTGTAAGTGCTCCGAGAGTCAATGAAGCCATCGGCGGCGGACAGGCACAGATCACCGGTATGTCTACTCTTGAAGAGGCAAGAAATCTTGCTTCCTACATTCGTATCGGTTCTCTTTCTCTGGAACTGGAAGAGATCCGTTCCAGCATCGTGGCAGCTCAGCTTGGTGAAGAAGCCATCTCCACCAGCCTCAGGGCGGCTCTGATCGGTCTTATCATCGTTATCATTATCATGATCATAGCTTACAAGGTTCCTGGTATTGTGGCAAGCTGGGCACTGCTCCTTTACCTGTTCCTGAACCTGCTGCTGATCAACCAGTTTGAGATCACCCTGACCCTTCCCGGTATCGCAGGTATTATCCTTGGTATCGGTATGGCCGTGGATGCCAACGTTATTATCTATGCACGTATTAAAGAAGAAATCGGTGCCGGCGTTTCTGTAAGAAATGCCATCAAGAGCGGTTTCAGCAAAGCATTCTCCGCCATCTTTGACGGTAACATTACGACCCTGATCGCAGCTCTTGTGCTTATGCGCCTTGGGTCCGGAACGGTTAAAGGCTTTGCCTACACACTGACACTGAGTATTATTCTTTCCATGTTTACAGCCCTGGCGGTATCCAGACTTCTGATCAATGCATTCTACGCGGTAGGTGCAAGAGATGAAAAACTGTACGGAAAAGTGATCGCCAGAGAGCCGATCAACTTTGTCGGCCGCAAGAAGACCTTCTTCATTATTTCTCTGGTACTGATCCTTCTGGGACCGGCCTTTATGGCAATCAATTCCGGCATGGGAAAGAACGCCTTCAATTACAGCCTTGAGTTCTCCGGCGGTACATCCACCAATGTTACCTTTAATGAGAACATGGATATCAAACGTCTGGATGCAGAGGTCGTTCCGGTCGTTGAAGAAGTGACAGGCGACAAGAATGTACAGATCACCAAGGATACACAGAGCAATCAGGTAATTATAAAGACTCGTTCTCTGTCTCTTGAAGAGCGTGAAGTCCTGAATCAGGCTCTGGTCGATAACTTCGGTGTGGACAGAAACCTGATCTCCGCTGAATTTATTTCCGCGACGGTCAGCTCCGAAATGCGCCGTGATGCGATCATCGCTGTTATCGTGGCTACGATCTGCATGCTGATCTACATCTGGTTCCGTTTCAAAGATATCCGTTTTGCAGGAAGTGCCGTACTTGCCCTTCTGCATGACGTACTGGTCGTACTTGCGTTCTACGCGATCGCAAGAGTATCGGTAGGTAATACATTTATAGCGTGTATGCTGACTATTGTCGGTTACTCGATCAACGCGACCATCGTTATTTTCGACCGTATCCGTGAACATATCCGCGGAACTGTCCGTGTAACGAACCTGGACGATATCGTCAACCAGAGTATTACCGAAACACTTACCAGAAGTATCTATACTTCTCTGACTACCTTTGTCATGGTTGCGGTTCTCTATATCATGGGCGTTTCTTCCATTCGTGAGTTTGCTGCTCCTCTGATGGTTGGTATTATTGTAGGCGCTTATTCTTCTGTATGCATCACCGGCGCTCTGTGGCTTGTCCTCAGAAAGAAATTCCCGGGAAGGACAGCAGAAGCGCAGGCAGCTGCAAAAGCAGCTTCAGTTGTGAAAGAAGCTTCGCCGAAGAAGACCAGAACTCCTAAGAGCACGGAGCCCAAGAAGAAAAACCGTAAACGTGTCGCCGAAAGACTTGCAAGAGAAGAAGCAGAGAAGAATAATCAAGACTGACAATTCTTAAACAGAAGGCTGCTGCACAGAAAATGCAGCAGCCTTCTTGCAGTTTTAACCAGAAAGGCAGACATAAGTCATGGAAAAATGGGTGGTAGAAGCCAAAAGAGCCGATTTTAATGAGATAGGGAAAAACTTTGGGATCGACCCTGTGATCGCCCGGATCATACGGAACCGCGGTCTTACCGAGATGAAGGACATAGGGTTGTATCTTAACGGAACACTGGAGGATCTTCCGGATCCGGGGCTTCTGCTGGATGTCAGGAAAGCAGCGAGGATCGTCACAGGGAAAATCAACGATGGGAAAAGGATCCGTATTATAGGAGATTATGATATAGACGGCGTAACGGCAACCTATATCCTTAAGACCGGCCTTAAAAGAGCCGGTGCAGTCGTAGACACATATATTCCGGACCGGGTGGCGGATGGATACGGGATTCATGAGCATCTGATCCGCCGTGCCGTGGAAGACGGAATCGATACGATCGTTACCTGTGATAATGGAATTGCTGCCTGGTCGGAAATTGCCCTTGCAAAGTCTTTAGGAATGACCGTGATCGTGACCGACCATCATGAGGTCCCCTTTGAAGATACACCTTCCGGGCGTATCTTCAAGGTCCCGGAGGCAGACGCGGTCGTCAATCCCAAGCAGGAGAACTGCCCATATCCAAACAAAAACATCTGCGGCGCTGTTGTATGCTTTAAATTTATCCAGGTGCTTTATGAGATGGCCGGCATCCCTGCCGAAGATCTGGATCAGTTTGTGGAAATTGCGGCTATTGCTACAGTAGGAGATGTGATGGACCTCCTGGGGGAGAACAGGATTCTCGTAAAAGAAGGATTAAAACGGCTTCCTTCCACGAAAAATGCCGGCCTTCGGGCGCTCATCAATGCCTGCGGACTTGCCGGCAGACCACTGTCTGCCTATCATATCGGGTTTGTGATCGGGCCTTGCATCAATGCCAGCGGGCGTCTTCGGACAGCCGCTCTTTCGCTTGCCCTTCTGGAAACGGAAGATCCGGACCAGGCAGCTGATCTGGCAGAGAAGTTAAGAGATCTCAACGAAGAACGAAAACTTCTGACGGATCAGGGGAAGGAAGAAGCGATCCGTCAGATCGAGGAGACAGAAGCCGGCCGGAACAAGGTACTTGTTCTTTTCCTTCCTGAGGCCCACGAAAGTATCGCCGGCATCATTGCCGGGCGGATCCGGGAAAAATATAATAAGCCGGTTTTTATCCTGACAAGGGGCGAAGTTTTTATCAAAGGAAGCGGCAGGTCCATCGAAGCCTATTCCATGTATGAGGAAATATCCCGCTGTGCGGACCTGCTCATTCAGTTTGGGGGTCATCCTATGGCGGCAGGACTATCTCTGGAGGAGAAAAATATCGATGCTTTCCGTTCCAGGCTGAATGAGTTGTGCACGTTGACAGAGGAAGACCTTATTCCAAAAATCAGGATCGATGTCCCCATGCCTCTGAATTATATTACAACGCGGCTGATCGGCCAGCTCTCTCTTCTGGAACCTTACGGAAAAGCAAACGCAAAGCCGGTTTTCGCATGTAAGGGACTTAAAGTTCTTTATCCGCGGGTCATCGGCGAACATCAGAATGCGGCAAAAATGACCCTGATGGATGATTCCGGGGTATCATACGACGCCATCTACTTTGGCGAAGCCATGGAGTTTGTATCTTACGCGCGGGACCATAAAACAGTTATGATCACCTACTATCCGGAAATCAATACCTTCCGCGGGCGTGAATACCGGCAGATCGTGATCATGAATTACTGCTGACGTATGTTTTGACAGTATAACCGGGCCGCTGCGGCCAGAGTTTTGGCATGTAAAACATTGAATCATGTAAAAAAAAGTGTTATACTTAACGCTATAACATTTTATGGACAATTACGATACTCAATCGATGCAGAGAGTTTCGCAATTACCTGGATCTTATTTAATAGCGCAAGGAGGTTAAATATATGAAACAGATTGAAGATTATGTAAGAAGTATTCCGGATTTCCCGGAGCCGGGCATTATTTTCCGCGATGTAACCAGTGTTCTTCAGGATGCGGACGGACTTCACCTTGCCATCGATCTGATGCAGGACTGTCTGAAGGATGTGGACGTAGATGTTATCGTAGGGACAGAATCCAGAGGCTTTATTTTCGGTATGCCGATTGCCTATAATCTGCATAAACCCTTTGTACTCGTCCGCAAAAAAGGCAAACTTCCCTGCGAAACGATCTCCAAGAAGTATGACCTGGAATATGGCACGGCTGAAATTGAAATGCACAAGGATTCCATCAAGCCCGGTCAGAAGGTCGCCATTATTGATGACCTGATCGCTACCGGCGGAACCATTGAGGCAGCCATCTCCATGATCGAAGAACTGGGCGGCGAGGTCGTAAAGGTCGTTTTCCTTATGGAACTTGCAGGGCTTAAAGGCAGAGAACGTCTCAAGAACTACAATGTTTCCTCCGTTATCTGTTACGACGGTAAATAAAATTAATCTGTTTTATCGAGTTTTACTATACTACTTCGGGCGGTAAAAAGAATGACAGAAGAAATTAGAAATGAAGTAATCAGCACTAAGGAGAATAGTCTGAGTGAAGAGCAGCAGGCGTATCTGAAAAAGACGGATGCGGCTGTTAAATCCATGCACGATTTTACCAGCCCGGAGGAATTATACAAGGTATTAGTCGAAAGTGTGAGGAAATATCATCCTTCCGATGATATTTCCATGATCGAAAAAGCTTATAGGGCGGCGAGTGAAGCCCACAAGGACCAGAAACGTAAGTCTGGTGAGCCTTATATCATTCACCCTCTGTGCGTAGGGATCATTCTGGCAGACCTGGAGCTTGACAAGGAGACGATCGTTGCAGGCCTGCTGCACGACGCAGTGGAAGATACCTGGATGACGACGGAGGATCTGACCAGGGAATTCGGCGAAGAGGTGGCGCTTCTGGTTGATGGCGTCACAAAGCTCGGCCAGCTGTCCTACGATGCGGATAAGATCGAGGTGCAGGCTGAAAACCTTCGAAAAATGTTCCTTGCCATGGCGAAGGATATCCGGGTCATTCTGATCAAGCTGGCAGACCGTCTTCACAACATGCGGACGCTGAAGTACATGAAGCCTGAAAAGCAGAAGGAAAAAGCCCGCGAAACCATGGACATCTACGCGCCGATAGCCATGCGCCTCGGTATTTCCAAGATCAAGGTCGAGCTGGATGACCTGTCACTTAAGTATCTGAAGCCGGACGTTTATTATGACCTTGTGGAAAAGGTCGCACTCCGCAAGAGTGTACGGGAAGAGTTTGTCCGCAAGATCGTGGAGCAGGTAAAGGCCCATATGGATGAGGCCGGTATTCATGGACAGGTAGACGGCAGGATCAAGCACTTCTTCAGCATCTACAAAAAGATGGTCAACCAGAACAACACCATCGACCAGATCTACGATCTGTTCGCCGTGCGTATCATTGT
>CACZPF010000401.1 GCA_902782975.1 uncultured Lachnospiraceae bacterium | reverse complement strand
TGTTTTTTTTGTAATGGTGGCGTCTGCAACGAACTTGGTCAATGTTTGATATAGTTTGAACGAAGTGATCTGGGTATTATAAAGGTGATACTGGGAAAAATAATACTCCAGTTTTTCCCACAGGGAGCCCTTTGGCAGATTGATCGCGACGATATTCTCAAAATAGTCATTCATAAAATAAAAAGCATCACGATAGACATCATATTTTGACTGATAATAGTGATAAAATCCACCGATCGTTGAATTGGCTTCTTTTACGATACTTCGGACAGTGATTTTTTCAATATCTTCATCATTTAAAAGACGAATCGCAGCCTGATAAATATTCATCCGCGTGCTGTTTCTTCTGTTATCTGTCAAAATGATCCCCCCTGGTGCTTTTGTGAATGGTCCAATGGTAGGAATTCTAGCATATTCGGGCAAAAAAATCAATCTTTTCTGATCTGCCTTTGGGAGCTCAGGCTATTTTGGAACAGTTCCTTATTTACCAATAGAGATTCCAGTATTCTTTAATCTCTGGAAAGCCAGTCGCCGTAGATCCAGCTGCTGTCCTTGTGAGTCTCGTAAGGTTCCGGATTTCTGGGAACAGGCAGTACCTCCTTGTTGGGATCGTAGGGACAGTGATAGGTTGTGGGCAGGATAAAGGGATAATCATCTTTGCTCCGGGTATCCTTGGTATCGTTCTCGTAATCCTCCACCCAGCTTGCGTGATAGTCGTTCATGAAATTCCTGAACCAGTGCATATGCCACACACGCCATCCGATCTCACCGCGGATAAGTTCAACAGAATACTTTCCCCAGCACCATTTTGCCTGGCGCACACCAGTCTGGCGGTTGAATGGGGTCTCGACGCCGCAGGAATAGAAGACGGCATGTGCTGTTTGATTATCCTTTGCTACTTCGATCATAGGGGTGTCGAGATGGTGGATATAAAAAGCACCGCGAAGATCCGGACTTCCGTCCTCCATTTTGGGCTCTCCTGTCTGGGGCCCCATAAATTCCGCAAAAAGCCTTGTTACACCATCCGGGCCTGTACACACCCCCCGGTCCGATACCTCCATGGAGACATCGTCCATCCAGAGGGCAAAGATCTCGGGAGCCACCCGATCCATGGTTTGTGGCACCAGAAGTGTCTCATATCGTCCCATGAGGTTCTGAATTTCTATGACAGAACGGAGCCGTTCGATCTCCTGTTTCATTTCTTTTATCTGACTTGTCAGAGCTTCTATCTCATTCATCTTGATTTTCCTTTCTACAGGCATAATTCAGGCGTTTGCGCTTTTCTGCAGGTTATAATTCAGGCATTTTTACCTTTTTTCAGCTGTTTGTTGTCTGCTTATACTGCGCAGCGGTATTCTTTTCGTGAAGCTTCAATACCGCGTACAGGAGACAAAATGTCCGGGGGATACTTCTTTAAGCGGAATATCCTCGCCTTTGCAGGCATCTGTTGCGTAAGGGCATCTGGCCGCGAAACGGCAGCCGGGAATGGGGTCGACAGGACTCGTCAGTTCTCCTTTCATGATCGTTTCGCTGCCAAGTTTCTTTCCGGTGAGGGTCGGAATCGGGACTGCATCCAGAAGACCCACCGTATAGGGATGCAGGGGATTCTGGAAGAGTTCTTTTTTGGAGGCATATTCGATACACTGCCCGAGGTACATAACCAGAATATCATGACTGATATGCTTTACTACAGACAAGTCGTGGGTGATGAACATGTATGTCAGGTTCTGGGAATCCTGCAGGTCCATGAGCAGGTTCAGAACCTGTGCCTGGACAGAAACATCCAGCGCCGAGACCGGTTCATCACAGACGATAAAGCGCGGGTTGGTAGCAATAGCCCTGCCGATGCCTATCCTCTGCCGGCGTCCGCCGTCCAGCTCATGGGGGAAACTCGATACATATCGCTCTGCTAGCCCGACCATATTCATGATTTCCAGTACACGTTTTTCGTAGGATGCCTTGTCGGAAAAACTTTTGTAGATCTTCAGAGGCTCTCCGATGGTATCCTGAACGGATTTTCTTGGATCAAGAGACGCAGAAGGATCCTGGAAGATCATCTGCATTTCTCTTCGGATGCTTTTCATCTGTTTCGGAGTATAATGGGTGATATCATTTCCCCGATAGATGATCTGCCCGTCCGTAGCATTATACAGATGGAGAAGAACGCGTCCCAGAGTCGTTTTGCCGCAGCCGGATTCGCCTACAACGCCCAGTGTTCTGCCGGTCTCCAGCCGGAAATTGATCCCATCCACTGCATGGACATTTCCACGGGGGATCTTAAAATATTTTTTGAGATTTTTTGCTTCAAGGAGGATATTGTTTTCCGCCATCTCAGGACACCTCCTTTTCTGAAACGACAGATTTTTCCCGGGTCAATGAGCCGGAAACTGTCTCCGGTATCGTTTTGCCGGATCTGTTTTCTCCGGAAAACAGATGACATTTGATAAAGTGACCGTTCTCGACCTCGACATAAGGAGGTTCCTGGGAACATGCAGGAGTAGCAAAACGGCAGCGGTTAGCAAACCGGCAGCCTTCAATACGCTGCGTGGGGTCAGGAACCATTCCCTCAATTGCTTCTAGACGGGACGTTTCAACATCCAGTTTGGGAATGGCATTAAAAAGTCCCCGGGTGTAAGGATGCAGCTTCTCCTGACAGAAAATCTGTTCAGCAAAACCATTCTCGACGATTTCTCCGGCATACATGACCGCGACCTTCTCACAGGTGTTTGCGACGACGCCAAGGTCGTGAGTGATCAAAATCATTGCCGTATTGAGCTTTTTCTGCAGATTACGAATCAGCCCCAGCATCTGGGCCTGAATCGTAACATCCAGCGCCGTAGTGGGTTCGTCCGCCAGAATCAGCTTGGGTTCACATACAAGTGCCATGGCGATCACTATACGTTGTTTCATTCCTCCGGAAAATTCGTGAGGATATTCTGTTTTGCGATAAGAAGGGATCCCTACCATTTCCATCATCTCATCGACCTGCCGGGACAGCTCAGCCTTACTCATCGAGCGGTCATGAGCCCGGAGCACCTCCTGGATCTGATCGCCGACGGTCTTGATAGGGTTGAGGCTTGTCATGGGATCCTGAAAGATCATGGATACTGTTTTGCCGCGGAGCTTACGAACCTTTTCTTCTGATTCATGAACCATGTCGGTGCCGTCCAGCTGGATCGAACCCTTGGTGACGATACCGATCCCGTCGGGCAGAAGCCGGATAATGCCGAGTGCGGTCGTTGTTTTGCCGGCACCGGTCTCGCCCACCAGGCCCAGAGTCTCGCCATAATTCAGCTTCAGGCTGAGACCGTTTACGGCATACACTTTTTCAAATTCCGTATGATATTCTATACTTAAATCTTTGATATCCAGCAAAGTATCTGACATTTTCCTACCTCCTTCCGATCATTTTAAGGTGCCGCGCAGCTTCGGGTCGAGAACATCGCGGAGACCGTCGCCCAGGACGTTAAAACCGAAAACCAGCAGCATGATGCAGACGCCGGGCGCCAGGGAATAAACCGGGTTGGAGATCAGATAAATATATCCGTCATTTACCATTCCGCCCCAGGAAGCCGTCGGAGGATTGACGCCCAGGCCGACAAAGGAGAGTGTGGCTTCGGACAGGATGGTATTACCGATGTTCTGGGTGATGAGAACGATCATAGGCGCAAAACAGTTTGGAAGCAGATGGCTCAGCAGGATCCGGAATGTTCCTGCACCCATGACCGATTCCGCCAAAACATAGTCCGAATTACGGATACCCATGACCTGGCCCCGCATGATACGGGCGTAGTTGGGTACGGTAGAGATACCCAAAATAAACATCAGGCTGGGAATGCTGTTTCCCATGACCAGCCCCAGGGAAAGTGCGAGAAGTACATTGGGGATTGCCAGAATGGCGTCCATGATCCTGGAAATGATTATGTCGACCCATCCGCCGAAATAACCGGAGATCAGTCCCAGCAGAATGCCCGCTATGGCAGCGAACAGTACTGCGATCAGGCCGATCAACAGGGAGGTTCTTGCTCCGAACAGCACACGGCTGAACACATCACGTCCGTTCTCATCGGTCCCAAACAAATGTTCACGGGAGGCTCCTCTAAGGGAATGAAGAACGTCGATCTTATAAGGATTGTAGGGCGCGATCACTGTGGCAAAAATAGCTCCGATGATAAATATCAGAACGATCACAGCTCCAAGGATAACGATTCTTCTGTGAAACAGCCGGCGGAAGAAAGTCCTTATAGAAAATAGTCTGCTTTTTTTATTCATGGTCTTCCTCCTCACTGCAGCCGGATTCTCGGATCGATCAGGGCATAGATGATATCCACCAGAAGATTCACGATCAGAACAACGGTCGAAATGACCACGATACATGCCTGAAGAGGATTGACATCCTTGCTGGTGATGCTTACGATCATCAGCTGTCCCATACCGGGAATATTGAAGATTTTTTCGATAGCAACAGAACCGGCCACGACGACACGAAACAACATACCTATCATGTTGATAACAGGGGAGATAGCGTTGGGAATTACGTGCCCGAAGATGACTTCATGCTCAGTAATGCCCTTCGCCCGCGCCGTCCTGACGAAATCGTCGTTTATTACCTCAAGCATATTGGAACGGGTAAGTCTTGTAATGTTGGCAACCTGGCAAAAAGCCATGGCTATGACAGGCAGCAGGATTTGTTTCAGATTGAGCCCGAGGTCAATAAACGGCGAGGTATATCCTGAGGCGGGAAGCCACCCCAGCTTTATCGCAAATACATATACGCCAAGTACGCCGATCCAGAACAGAGGCATGGTGGAACCGATATTTGCCAGGACTGTGATGACCGAATCCTGCCATTTGCCGCGCTTGACTGAGGCAATCACGCCGAAGAGAATGCCGAAAAAGGCGGTCAGGATCAATGAAAGGATTCCTATATACATGGTGATAGGAAGGCGAGTGGCGATCAGTTCGTTCACAGAACAGCGGTATCGCGAAGACCATCCGAAGTCACCACGGAGAAAGTTGATGAACCAGTTGAAAAAGCGCAGAAGCAGCGGCTGATCCAAATGCAGCTGTTTGTAATACATCTGATACTGTTCCGGGGAGATATTGGCGCCGTACAGGGCGTAAACCGGATCACCGGGAATAAGAAACATAATGATATAGGAAAAGAAGCAGATCAGCATAAAGACAATAATGCCTTGTCCCAGTCTCTTGAGAATAAATTTCCTCATATCACTTAACCACCAACCTTTCCGCTAAAGTATCTACATGTTTTCCGAAACCGAATATGTTCTGTTCATAATATAACAAATACAGCAGGATTCGTCAAGCTGATAGTTGTGATATTTACTATAACTAACATAAATAATGCATTAATTTTCATAACATTTCGAACAAATTGCACTTTTTCACTCATGCTATTTTATACAAAATAGGTAAAATTCGATTGACACTTATATAGTCTTATGCTATATTGAAAACGTATTGTTAACCGAACATGTTCTGCTCTGTATAATGATTTCATGAAGTGGCTCTTTTAAATTGTTTTATTAAAAAGGAGGAAAAAAGAATGAGGAAATGGTTGCGTATTATGGCCGCGATTATGGCCGCGTCTCTGCTGCTTGTAAGCCCTGCTTTTGCAGAAGAAGTACTTTATCGTTCCACTCCGGCACCGCTGACCTACGATAATGCTCAGTACGGCGGCACACTTCGTGTGGGCAATCGTTTCAGCGGCGTCAATAACATCGGTTATCCTTTTACTTTCCAGACAAATTCAAGCTGGGAGTGGTTTAACTCCTGCCCGGCTATCGAGTCTCTTACCCGTTATGATGATAATGGAGAGCTGGTTCCATGGCTGGCGGATTCCTGGGAGAGTAATGCGGATGATCTGACCATTACTGTCAAGCTGCATGAGGGGGTTACCTTCCATGACGGTTCGCCCTTCAACGCGGAAGCCATGATCTGGAACTGGGAACAGTATACTGCCAACGGCAACAATTCTCTTGACTATGTGGAAAGCTATGAGCCTGTAGATGATTACACCATCATCGTGCATCTTTCTTCCTGGGACAGCACGCTGGAACAGGCACTTCTTAACAACTGTGCATGGCCTATCTCCATGGAAGCGGCAAAGGAGCATGATTTTGACTGGTGTGCCTCAAACCCGATCGGCACAGGTCCTTTCGTTTTTGAGGAATGGGTACGTGATGTAGGAGTTTACTACAATAAGAATGAGAATTACTGGCGTGAAGGAGAGCCATATCTTGATCGTGTCGAGATGTGCATTTATGCCGACGTGACCGCTCTCAGCGCTGCTCTTTCGACCGGCCAGGTTGATACGGTCATCCCTGCTGACGCGACTGTGGCTCTCGGCTGGGCTTCCATCGGCGGTGTTACCGAGACCGGTTTCAATGCCAATTCAACTGCTCACTGCGTCATGCTTCCTTCTAACAACCCGGATCTTCCGTTCTATGATGTCAAGGTGCGTCAGGCGATCGCCCACGCCATCGACAGTGTAGCCATCGCTAACCTGATGAGCGAGCAGGGCGGTGACTACCATGCAGTAAATCAGATTGCCCTTCCGGGTACCATGTCTTATGATGATACGATCGAAGGATATGATTATGATCCTGAGAAAGCAAAAGAGCTTCTTGCCGAAGCCGGCTATCCGGACGGCTTTACCTGCCCGGGATATGTGATTGCCGCCAACAATCTTCTGAAGCAGTGTGCCGATATTGTTGCCGCTTATCTGGCGGAGGTCGGTATCACTGTGGAAAATCAGAACAATGATATGGCTCTGATCAATGAAATGC
Source organism: uncultured Lachnospiraceae bacterium (assembly GCA_902782975.1). Lineage (GTDB taxonomy): Bacteria > Bacillota > Clostridia > Lachnospirales > Lachnospiraceae > Blautia_A. The sequence goes on along the minus strand of CACZPF010000401.1, from coordinate 1,081 downwards.
AGAGTGGTACTGGAAAGAGACTGGATGGTATTGTGTGGTTCTGTACGGCAGTATCTGCGAATACTACGTTTGCTTACAACCTGACCTTCACCAATGAAGGAACAGCTTATTCCAGCATTACTGCAAAACCGGATGATATGACGGAAGCTATTAAGGCAGCTCATGCTGCTACAAACAGCGAAGATCTGGCGGCGGCCTGCAAGGCGATGGTCCGCAGCAACTATGAAAACGCCCTGATCATTCCGGTAGCTATTCAGGCAGGCGGACAGTGTGTGACCGATTATGTCCATAACATGTGCTTCTGCCGCGGTTCCCAGTTCGAATGGGCTCCCGAAGGTGTATGGATGGATCCTCACTGACAGTACCGGTTTTCCGAAAAACCTAAATAAAAATCACCTTTTTGAATGAAAAAGTGAAATAATAAAAGGAGGAGACGGAGTGATCCTGTCTCCTCTTTTTTCACAGACAAGGAGAAAGATACTGCCAGTGAATGTGAAGCATAAAAGGTTACGGTATCGGCATCCGAATGGATATAGTAAGATAAGATCAGGTGTTTATTAAGGAGGAAAGAAATGGACATCAGAAAAAAAAGTGTGCTTGCAGATCTGTATAAGGGCCTGCAGCATCCGATAGACGAGACCTGGGGAGAACTGAAACTGATCCGTGCGGCAGCATCAAAAGACCCTGAGGCGGCAGCTTCTCTCTTCTGTGAGACAAAACTGTTCGGAGGCGATAAATGTGCAGTGGATGCACCATATGGGCGGTATGAGGGCCTTGAAGGGATCCGTAAGTTCGCAGAAACATTTCTGTCTGTCTTTCACGCAGACTCCGCAGAGGTGATTCCTGTAATTCAGACTCGTTCCGGCGGAAGGTCGGTTACTGAACTGCAGATCGATTTTGTCGTGGACGGCATGATCGAGCAGGTTCCCATGTTCGTGGTAGCAGACCTCAGGACCAGAGATCTGCTGGACGAGGTGAGGATTTACTGCCACTGCTCTTATGTTCCGGGACTTCAGGCATACCGGAAGCCTATATTCCAGTCAGCCCATCTGGAGGTTGGAGATCCGGGCCTTCTGACCGG
>CACZPF010000400.1 GCA_902782975.1 uncultured Lachnospiraceae bacterium | reverse complement strand
GGTGGCGGAGCCCGAAATGGTTCACTATGTGGACGAAAAGATCGTTTCCTTCTATGAGAAAGCTCTCCATATCTTCCTTGACAATACCCATGGCAGAGTAGATGCTGTTCTGATCGGCGACGATATGGGAAGCCAGAGAGGGCTTATGATCAGCCCGGAACTTGTAAAAGAATTTGTCATTCCCGGTGCCAAAAGACTGATCGACATCATCCACAGCTATGGTGCCAAAGTCATTTATCATTCCTGTGGCTCTATTGTAGAAGCGATCCCGCTGCTGATCGAAGCCGGTGTTGACGCTGTTCATCCGATCCAGGCTCTGGCTGCGGGCATGCAGCCCGCCAACCTCAAGGCGAAATTTGAAGGCAAGGTTTCTTTCTGCGGTGGTGTCGATACGCAGGATCTTCTTCCCAACGGCAAACCGGAAGAAGTTATGGCAAAGGTTAAAGAGCTTCGCGGGTATTTCCCGACAGGTCTTATCATCTCCCCCAGCCATGAAGCCATCCAGAACGATGTTCCGCCCGCAAACATCAAAGCTCTGTTTGACGAAGCCACAAAATTCTATTGATCATAACTCTGGTCGGATTTTGGTTTCGAAGCACTGATTCTGAAGCTTTTGTTCTGAAGTTTCATACCATTCAATCGATGCAGAGAGTTTTGCAATTACCTGTGATTTTTGATTTTGAAAGGAAGTTGTCATGGTCAGAAGATTTGGAGAAATGATCAAGATCAAACCGGAAGGCCTGGAAGAATACAAACGCTATCATGCCAATCCCCTTCCCGGTGTAAATGAGATGATCAAGGAATGTCATCTGAAGAATTACAGCATTTATCAGCGAGGCGATTACATGTTCGCCTACTACGAATATGACGGCGATGATTTCGAAGCGGACATGGCCAAAATGGCTGCCGACCCCGCCACCCAGCACTGGTGGAGTCTTGTAAAGCCTCTTATGCAGCCTCTGGACGACCGCAAGGAAGGTGAGTTCTGGTCCGGCATGGAGGAAGTATATCATCTGGATTAATATCATGATGCAGATGTCAAAGTGTTATTAAGTACATACCGGTACATGGATAGTCAACGTCAGAATCATTCTGACGTTGACTATTTTATTACTATTATCCAGAGCCGCCTCTCAAACATTCGGAAATCCAGCCGCCACAGGTCGCTCTGCTGCCGCTGCCGCGGCTGTTTTAAAATCTTTCTCTTCATTCTTTTATGAATGTCTCTTTTTTGTCTGAATCTTTTTCTGCTCTTTGTTGATGTTCTGAAACTTTAATCTATTTTCTCTGCCGCCTGTTTTTAAGAAGATCCGTCATTTTGTTTATTCTCCGAAATTACAAAAAGTCATTGACAATACAGGATATTAAGAATAATATTAAACAGAGCGAAACGTTTCGCCTTTGTAATTATTCGGTATATTGACAGCAAAAGCAGGAGGCGGTTGGAATTGGCTGCAACCATCCGGGACATAAAAGAAAGGACGGGATTGTCCCTCGCAACGATCTCCAAATACCTGAACGGAGGGAATGTCCTTCCCGAAAACAGAGAAAAAATTAAAGAGGCTATCGTTGAACTGAATTACCAGGTTAACGAAATGGCAAGAAGCCTTGTTACAAGCCAGAGCAAGACCATCGGTGTTGTCGTCTTTGATATCGCCAATGTTTTTGCAGGAATCCTTCTGCGCCATATCGGAGAAAAACTGCGGGCATCCGGCTATGCCGCCATGTTCTGCGATTCCATGAATGATCCGGGACTGGAAAAAGAGAATATCCGGTTCCTCCTTAATAAAAAAGTCGACGGGCTTCTGGTCATACCTGTCGAAGAAACCTCCGATTTCCTCGAACCTGCTTTTAACGAGAATGTGCCCGTTGTACTGATGGACCGGAGCATTAAAGATCCAAGACTTGCCTGTATAAAAGTCGATAACCATGCCGCATCTGAGGAAGCGATCCGGATCCTTTCCGATTATGGGCACAGAAAAATAGCAATCATCGGTTCCACTCTCATTCCAACAGGCCGTGAAAGATTTGAAGGCTGTATTAAAGTCCTCAGGGAGCGCAGGATCGAAATACCTGAAGAATATGTGAAACTAGGGCAGCACAGTATAGAACATGGCTACAGGAGTATGCAGGAGCTGCTGGCACTTCCCGAGCCCCCGACAGCCGTGTTCATGGGAAACTTTGAAATCATCCTGGGCGCCGTGATGGCGGTCAATGAATCTTCTTTTGAATATCCCCGGGATATTTCGCTGATCGGATTTGATGATCTACTGATCTCCAACTTATCAAATCCCAGACTCTGGCTTGCAGTTCAGCCCATGCAGGAAATGGCCTGGAAGGCCGCTGATCTGCTGATTTCAAACATCAGGCTGATACGCGAAGGACAGGATCCTGTGCGCAGTGAAATAAAACTTCCGGTAAAGATCATTCCAGGCAGTTCGATAGCACATGTTTCTGAAAATAAATAAAATTTAACAATCATGATCTCTCAGATCAACAAGGAGGAGCAAAATGATCGATCCAAAAACAGTTCCAAGCATGAAATTAGGCGACGGAGGCACAATTCCCTGCCTCGGCATGGGGACCTTCGGGTCTGACCGTGTAAGTCCGGAGGATGTCGCCGGAGCAGTAGCAGGCGGGATCCGCGCAGGTTACAGGTTATTTGACTGTGCAGCCTGCTATGGCAATGAAGATCAGATCGGCCTGAAATTTAAAGAAGCTTTTGACGAAGGGATCGTGAAAAGAAGCGATCTTTTTATCATGAGCAAGGTATGGAACGATATGCACAGAGAAGTCGAAAAGTCCTG
>CACZPF010000399.1 GCA_902782975.1 uncultured Lachnospiraceae bacterium | reverse complement strand
GGAGAGAGTGGGATTCGAACCCACGCGCCCTTGCGGACAAACGGTTTTCAAGACCGCCTCGTTATGACCACTTCGATATCTCTCCATTTCCTTTTTAACGGAAGCAAGAGAAATTTTATCATTATTCCAATTCAGTGTCAATACTTATAATGCTTTTTTTTGACTTTTCCAGGACCGTCCAAAAGGAGCCCTGGGCCACAACATCATACATTTCAATTTTGATCCAAGCGTTTCAGAAATGCCTCTGCTACAGCTATATCTTCCGGCGTCGTGATTTTTATATTCTCATAGCTTCCCTCTGCCAGCTTTACAGGAACGTCTGTTACCCGTTCAATGATCATTGCATCATCTGTTATTCCTTCAGTTCCTTCTTCTCTGATCTTCTTATGTGCATTGGTAATAAGAGGATAAGAAAAAACCTGCGGTGTCTGTATGATCCAGACGTTACGGCGATCCGGTGTGTCTTTCACAAACCCCTCTTCATCAGACAGTTTTACAGTATCTTTAGAAGGAATTCCTGTAACACAGGCACCTGTAAGCTTTACCGCTTCAAAGCATCTTTTCAATATGTCATGGGTGACAAACGGCCTTGCTCCATCATGAATAAATACATAATCGGTATCCTTACAGGAAAGAAGGCCTTTATATACTGAATCATACCTCTCTTTTCCGCCGGGCACGATGGCAGATACTTTTGTGAACTGATACTCTTCTATGATTCTCTGACACTGTTCGATCATATCTTTTCCGGTCACAAGAACGATATCGTCGATCAGACTGCTGGTTTCGAAGCACTGAAGGGAATAATAAAGAACAGGCTTTTGATTGATCAGAAGAAACTGCTTGTATACATCAGAATTCATACGGCTGCCTTTTCCTGCAGCCAGAAGCACTGCTGTGCATTTCAAATTATTATTCATCACTTCTCCTTATCAAAGTCTTTTTCCTGTTCAGATTCGTTCTCCCAGGCGCAGAGACGGGACGGCATTAAGATCCCAGCCGTGACGTGTACCCTTGATGAATTCATAGTAGGCGGCTGCGCCGATCATCGCACCGTTATCTGTACAGAAAATCGGTGAAGGCCGATAGAAAGAAAAGCCCCTTTTTCTGCACGCTTCTTCCATGGCATTTCGAAGTGCGCTGTTGGAGGCTACTCCGCCTGCAATGGCCACTTTCTTCATTTTAAAATCTCCGGCTGCCTGCATCGTATGTTCTACCAGTACTTCAACCACCGATTTTTGAAAGGAAGCGGCAACATCTGCCTGGCTGACTGGTTTTCCCTGCATGTTCATGCTGTTCAGATAATTCAGAACGGCTGATTTCACACCGCTGAAGCTGAAATCATACGGCGAATCAGCTACTTTTCCTTTTGGAAACTGAATGGCATCCGCATTTCCCTCTTTGGAAACCTTGTCAATTTTCGGTCCGCCCGGATATCCGAGCCCGATGGCTCTTGCTACTTTATCAAAAGCTTCTCCGGCCGCATCATCCCGGGTTCTGCCAAGAATTTCAAACACACCGTAATCCTTTACTATGACGAGATGTGTATGTCCACCCGATACGATCAGACACAGAAATGGAGGCTCAAGATCCGGATGCTCAATATAATTTGCCGAAACATGTCCTTCAATGTGATGGACGCCGACAAGTGGAAGCTTTTTAGCGTAGGCGATTGCCTTTGCTTCTGCAACACCTACCAGCAGGGCGCCGACAAGACCGGGGCCATAGGTTACTCCGACCGCATCGATATCATCCAGCGTAACAGATGCTTCTGACAGGGCCTGACGGATCACGGGATTGATCTTTTCGATATGTTTTCTGGAAGCAATTTCGGGCACAACGCCTCCATAGAGCGTGTGCAATGCGATCTGAGAAGATATTATATTAGAAAGAACCGTTCTTCCGTTCTTTACGACAGAGGCGGCGGTCTCGTCGCAGGAAGTTTCTATTCCAAGTATCAATATATCTTTCATGTGTTATTCATCCTCTTCAAAATTAAGTTCGACACTTTTCCCGTCTTTTCCCGGATAAGCAGCAGGGAATATTTTTTTCACTTCTTCCATATATTCCTCAGGTCTTACCAGAGAAGGACTGTAATGTGTCAGCCACATTTCCTGAACCTGAGCCTGTCTGGCCATCTGCGCCGCTTCTTTAAAGGTCATATGTTTGTTCTCTTTTGCCTTGTCCAGCTTATCTTCTTCTCCATACATTCCTTCGCAGATGAAAAGGTCAGCTCCCTTTGCATTCTTTACTATGGATTCTGCAGGACGTGTATCTGTAGAATAGGTAACCTTAATGCCCTTTCTTTGCGGTCCCAGTACCATATCCGGCGTAAAAGTGACGCCGTCCACCGTCATGGTCATGCCCTTCTGCAAAGGATTCCAGAGTTTCAGCGGTATTCCCTGTTCCTTTGCCCTGTCGGCTGAAAAGCGCCCCTGCCTTAATATCTCCACCGTATAGCCATAGCATAGTACATTATGGTTTACTTTAAATGCGGTGATATGATATCCGTACAGATCCAGCACCTGTTCCGGCCCGTTGATTTCCAGATATCTGATCTCAAAGGGAAGCTCCGGTGCTATCACGCGCAGGGCGTTGACTACTCGTTCCAGCCCTTTCGGCCCTACCAGTGTCAGTGGTTCTGTACGATCTGCATTTCCCATAGTAAGGAGAAGACCGGGAAGGCCGCTGATGTGGTCGCCGTGAAAGTGCGTAAAACAAATTACATCGATCGGTTTAAAGCTCCATCCTTTTTCTTTGATCGCAATCTGCGTTCCTTCTCCGCAGTCTATCAAAAGGGAGCTTCCGTTATATCGCAGCATAAGAGCTGTCAGCCATCTTTTTGGAAGCGGCATCATGCCGCCGCATCCCAAAAGACATAAATCCAGCATAGAAATCTCCTTTCTGGGATTCTCTCTTCAGGCGATTGCGAAACTCACTGCCACTATTTTTATCCTAATATGCTGTAAATAGTAATGTGCATCTCACAATTGCATGATTTTCTTTTATATATCTCTGTGATCCATCCTCAGGACTGCCGGAAAGCGCCGCCTTCTCTATAGTGTGCCATGAGAATTGCATCTTCCACGGGTTCCGTATAATAGTCTTTTCTTAACCCGATCTGTTCAAATTTTTTTCTGGTATACAGCCGGATCGCTTTTGTATTGGATTTCCGGACTTCCAGATAGATCTGCCCGATTCCGAATTGATCTGCAAGCAGAAGAAGGCTGTCCATCAAAAAGCCGCCGATTCCCTCGTTCTGCCGCTCGGGAGCAACGCCTATATTCAGAATATCCCCTTCATCTGCCGCCATCTGAAGACCGCAGTATCCCAGGATCTTCCCTTTTTCCTCAGCCACCAGAAATAATGTATTATTCTGCATCAAAAAAGAGAAGAATCCTTCTCTCGTCCACGGAGGTCTGAAAAGTAATTCTTCAATGCGCATCACCTGTTCCAGATCATCGATCGTCATTTCCCGTACTGTCATCGTTTCCTGATTTCCTCTTGTATGTCGCGTTTGCTGCGCCAGTTATGGCAGTCAGACTCCGGCTTTTTCTTTCTCTGCTCTTTCTTTCTCTGCTCTTTCTCTCTCTGCTCTTTCTCTCTCTGCCTGAGACAGCCTCAGATAATCCGGTTTGTGTTCATCTGCCGTCTCGGTCCTGCCTTCAAGAAAATACTGTTTTGCCAGGGCTGCTACTGCACCTGCCCTCTGTCTTGAGAGGTGGGCCGGTGCATAAAATACCGGAAATGTTTTTTTCTCTTCTATCTGTTTCTGATAGACCGGCACACCATCCCCCAGAAATGTAACCTGTTCCTGATACCTGGCCAGTATTGTCAGAAGTTCATCTACCGGGACCGCACAAGGTCCGACTGCTGTTTCCAGCCTGTCATCCTTAAAACGGTAGACAGCCGTATACACCTGGTCTCTCCTTGCGTCCATAACAGGACAGATAAGCCCCGGAACTCCATACAGATTGTAAGCCAGGGCCTCCAGCGTAGAAACACTGATCAGAGGTTTATCCAGTGCCAGCCCAAGGCCCTTTGCTGTTGCCGATCCGATTCTTAAGCCTGTAAAGGAACCCGGTCCTGCCGAAACCGCAATGGCATCCAGACTGGTCAACTCTGTTCCTGTCATGGCGGCAATGGTGTCGATCATGGGAAGAAGCGTCTGTGAATGGGTTTTCTTATGGTTAATAGTATATTCTGCCACCAGTGTATCATTTTCAAGAATCGCCGCCGAAGCTACCATTCCTGAACTGTCCAGTGCCAATATCTTCATCTCTCTTCCTCCATTATCCGATCATCTCGATCCGCCGGTAGTCCATACCTCTGGAAAGATCTTTTTGAATTGTAATATCAACATGATCCCGAGGGATCAGCTCTCTTATCCTGTCCGCCCATTCGATAAGGCAGATCCCTTCGCCGAAGAAATAATCGTCATACCCGATTTCTTCCATTTCTTCCGGCTCCTCGATTCTGTATACATCAAAATGATAAAGGGGAAGCCTTCCATCCCGGTATTCCTGCACGATCGTAAATGTAGGACTGTTGACAGGCTCCCTGATGCCAAGCCCTGCAGCGACTCCCTGCGTGAAGACGGTCTTCCCTGTCCCCAGATCACCGTTCAATGTATAAATACCACCTGGCACAGCTTTTTCCCCTATTTTTTTCCCTACTTCAAAAGTTTCTTCCGGTGAATATGTTTCTATGATCATAATTTCCTCTTTTTCATAAATCCTTTACTGCGCAGCAACACAGGACATTCCTGTTTCGTTCGTAATTACTGCCCCTGTATTTCATCAAACGTCAATATATTTCCATCTGCCAGCGCATAATAAAGATCACGTCCTTTTGTGATCACCGCTCTTCCGTTTGTTCCTTCTGTAACCGCTTTCCGGACGGCTTCCTCTTCCCGTGAACGAACAAGAACGTGCATCTTTACCTTATCTGTATATTCTGTATCAAGAACAGGAAGTCCCCGCTCGCCTGCGATATATTGAAGTTTGCCGATTCCGTTATAATCTGTATCTATGATAAGCTCTGTACCTTTCATGCGTGTAATGACGGTACTGTTTTTAAGCCCAGCCTGGACAGCTCCGGAATAAGCCCGCACAAGTCCGCCGGTGCCCAGAAGGACGCCTCCGAAATAACGGGTCACTACAACTGCGGTATTATAAAGATCCTCTCCCAGAATCACATCCAGCATGGGCCTTCCGGCTGTGCCGGACGGTTCGCCGTCGTCACTGCACCGGGTATATTCTCTGTTTCGTCCCACTGTATAAACATAGCAATTGTGCCTGGCATCCCAGTATTTTTTTCGCATTTCTTCGATAAAAGCCAGTGCTTCTTCTTCTGTTATCACAGGCCTTACCGTAGCAATAAATCTGGACTTTTTTTCTACGAGTTCGCCTTCTCCGCCTTTATAAACAGTTTTATAATCATCAGACATCGTTCGAATCCTCCTGTTTTTCTAAAAGCATCCGTGGGAAAACCGGCTTTACAGATCCAGCCATACAATAATTCATAGTGTACCATGAACAGAATAAAAAGGAAAGTTGAATTATACCGTTTAATTTGTTATAATAAGGGTTACTTTAAATCAGGTCAAGGATGAATTTCGGAAATATGCTTTTCTATACAGCATTTTTCTTTCAGAGAAAGGCATTATAAAAGATACTGTTTTATAAAAATATTGTTCTTTCAAAGATACTATTCTATACCAGGTAATTGCGAAACGCACCGGTGAGATTCCTGCAATTCCATCGATGCAGGGAGTTTTGCGATTGCCTCCTATTCTATACATCGGAAAAGAGGTTAGAATGAAATACGGCAAAAAAGCAACTTCTAAAAAGCGGAATTCACTGATTTCCCGCTCATCCATGCTCGGAAAGCGTGCACGCGTATCGGTGATACGCCTGTTATTCATATCCCTGCTGGCCATTATCGTCATCGGGACATGCGTCGGCGCAGGTTCAGTAATGGGGATCATTGATAATGCACCGGATGTAAATGATATTGATATTATGCCTCTCGGATATGCTTCCTTCCTGTATGATGATCAGGGGAATCAGATCCGCAAACTGGCAGCACCAAGTGCCAACCGTCTTCCTGTTTCTATTGAGCAGATTCCTCTCGACCTGCAGCACGCGGTCGTTGCCATTGAGGATGAACGATTTTACGAACATAACGGCATCGATGCCAAAGGTATTTTACGTGCCGCAGTAAAAGCTGTCACTTCCGGCAGGCTCTCAGAGGGCGCCAGTACGATCACACAGCAGCTGCTGAAAAACAACGTATTTACCAACTGGACCAGTGAATCAAGCGATCTGGAACGTATCATCCGTAAATTTCAGGAGCAGTACCTGGCCGTAGAAATAGAAAAAAAGATTAACGACAAGGATGTCATCCTTGAAAATTATCTGAACACCATCAACCTCGGAGCCGGAGCCTATGGCGTGCAGGCTGCCGCCCGGCAGTATTTTAATAAAGATGTCTGGAACCTGAACCTTTCCGAATGCGCAACGATCGCAGGCATCACACAGAATCCGGCTCAGTATGATCCCATCGCTTATCCGGAAGAAAACGCTGTCCGCCGCGAAGCGGTTCTCGATCATATGCTGGATCAGGGCTATATTGACGAAGCTCAGTATCAGGAAGCAATGAACGACGATGTCTACACCCGTATCCAGATCGCGCAGGAAGAAACAAAAAGTGCGCGTACAGCAGTTTATTCCTATTTTGAAGACGAGCTGACCGATCAGGTCATCAATGATCTGATCAATATCAAAGGATACACAAGAACACAGGCCCAGAATATGCTCTACAGCGGCGGTCTCAAGATCATGACCACCCAGGATCCCACCATCCAGTCTATTCTGGATGAAGAATATGCAGATTCCTCGAACTATCCGGCCGATACAGAATATGCTCTTGACTTTGCTCTTACTGTCGAAGATGCGGATGGCAACCAGATCAATTACAGCAAGGAGATGATGCGTCTGTATTTCCAGGAAGAAGATCCTTATTTCGATCTTCTGTTCTCCTCTCAGGAAGAGGGACAGTCGTATGTCGACCGCTATAAAGAAAATATTCTCGCAGGCGGAGTGAGTGTTGTCGGTGAACGTGTAAGCTTTGCGCCGCAGCCTCAGTCCTCCATGAGTGTTATCGATCAGCACACAGGATATGTAAAAGCAATCGTCGGCGGACGCGGCCGGAAAACTGCCAGCCTCACCCTTAACAGAGCGACGGATTCCACAAGACAGCCCGGATCTACCTTTAAGATCGTTTCTACATATGCGCCTGCCTTAAACGAAAAAGGCATGAGCCTGGCCACGACCTTTGTCGATGAAGAGTATTTTTATCCGGACGGTTCTCCTGTCAATAATGCTTCACGCTCCTATGGCGGTGAAACAACGATCCGGAACGCCATCGTCAACTCCATCAACGTTGTGGCCGTCAAGTGTCTGGAACAGGTCACACCGGAGCTTGGCCTTAAGTATCTCGACAATTTCGGCTTTACGACGCTGGCCCATGGATCAGAGGAAGACAAGGACAGTTACGGCAATGTATGGAGTGATGCAAACCTTGCAACCGCCATCGGCGGCATCACAAAGGGCGTAACAAACGTGGAACTTTGCGCTGCCTACGCGGCTATCGCCAATGAAGGGAACTATATCAAGCCCATCTATTATACCAAGATACTCGACCACAATGGAAATATTCTGATCGAGAATACATCCGCTTCGCGTTCAGTCATCAAGGACACTACCGCATGGCTTCTCACAAATGCGATGGAGGATGTTGTTACCTCCGGTACAGGTACGGCCTGTCACCTGAGCAACATGCCGGTAGCCGGTAAAACAGGTACGACAGATGCCTACAACGACCTCTGGTTTGTGGGATACACGCCGTATTATACCTGCGCTGTCTGGTCCGGATTTGATAATAATGAAAAACTTCCGGAAGCAGACCGTGAATTCCACAAGAATCTTTGGCGCAAGGTGATGGAACGTATCCATCAGGATCTTCCGTATAAGGATTTCGAAATGCCTGCCGGCATCCGCACCGCGTCAGTCTGTGAGGCCACAGGTCTTCTGGCCACCGATTTCTGTAACGATGTAATCAAAGAATACTTTGATGGTGATACAGCCCCGACCGCTTACTGTGAACAGTGTGAATGGGATTATTACCAGATGGTCCAGTATTATCAGTGGCTTGAACAGCAGCAGCAACAACAGCAGCAACAGCAACAGCAGCAGGATCCCGCTGCGGGTACCCAGACCGACGGAAATACAGCCAATATTCCCGAGACGACCTACGAGGAATATAATGACTATAATAATTACAACAACTATAATGATTATAATTACTATAATGATTATAATGTAGAGAATCAGGATATTTATTACTATTAAAAAAGCGCATGGGGCGGTCCTTTTGACACCAGATCAATGGACCGCCCCATGTTTTTGTTTCATCTGCCTTGTATTGAGAAAAAACCCTCCCGGCACATGATCTGTGCCGGGAGGGTTTTTATGGTTTATATACACCTGTCAAAATAATCCAAGCTCTTTGCTGGCCTTGTCAATTTCTTCGCTGAGGGCTTCATATACGCCTGGGAAGGTACTCATGGGCAGACCCTGTGAAGCATTCGGGATGAAATAGTGGATGCCGCATTCCTTGCAGGCACGGAATACTTCCTTATGAACCACTTCCTGTGTCCAGCCTTCGTAGTCGACGCTTGCACTGTCGATGCCGCCCATAAAGGTGATCTGACCGCCATACTGTTTGATCAACTCAGGAATATTGTTGGTATTCATGACGCCCTGCCAGATATCGATACCCATATCGATCATATCCGGAACAAGGGTAGCTGCGTAGGAATCTGAATGATGAACGATCAGCTGTACGCCATGCTCTTTGTAGTAGCCATAAACCTTCATATAGGCAGGTTTAATAAACTCTCTGAACATTTCAGGAGAAAGGAAGGTACTGATCTGGGTGCCCCAGTCATCGTGATGGAACAGGGCATCCGGCTTGATATACTTGCAGAGTTCAGCTGCATAATCCAGTTCGAACTGAGTGATGCAGTCGATCAGTTCATGCATCTCATCCGGATATTCATAGAAAGCGACCAGACAGTTCTGAATCTCCATCAGATAGTGGCACTGTTCAAAAATACCGGGAGCAAAAAACGGGGTAACAAACTGTTCATTACGGTCAACTGCTTCAGCTTTTGCGATGAATGGTTCCCATTCTTCGGCGTCATAAACGACACGCGGAACCTTTACATACTTCTGCCACTCCTCGATGTCTTTGATAACGATCTTATCCGGTGTGTGTACCGGGAATGCTCCCGGAGTACCGATCGGATAGGACTTGGTTACGCCCCATGCGTTAACAACATTATGTTCACCATATTTAGGATTCGGGTTACGATTTCCGAAGGGTGAACCAACCAGTATATTAAAAGCTTCATACTGATTAACAAACCGATCCGGTTTGCCGTCTTTTTTCATGGTCTCGATCAAATTCTGTCTTTTGGTAAGCATATCTTTTTTCCCTCCATAAGAAAAAGCTTATGCAGTTACATGTACGATAAATTTAACTTACCATTTATACAAAATGTTGTCAAGAAAATGCCAGTATTATAAAGGATTTTCCTAAATGATGCCAGAAATCGAAAATGGTTTTCATACAAAATGCGGATACCTTCCCGGCATCTTGATTATCCATACGTACAGCTGTCAGGAAGAATGGTCTATCAGACCGTTTTCCATATAGAATGATATCTCCAGTTTCAGCCTTTCCCGCGGGTTGTCAAGATTTACATTGATCACTTTCTGGATCCTGTCCAGCCGGTATGCCAGCGTACTTCTGTGTATAAACAGTTCTTTTGCGGTACGAAGGACATTTTTCTCCAGCCGCAGATACACATGCAGGGTATGATAAAGATCTGCGTTATTTTCCTGATCATACTTTTTCAGTTTACTGAGGGCATCCGCACAGATCATATCCAGCGGAATCTCACGCCCTGCACAGTCCACGATATATTCCAGCATATAATCGTCAAAATAGTAATACCAGTACATACTGTTGCTGATCCGTCCAAAGTCCAGCGCAATATGAGCCTGTCTGTAGGCTTTGGTTATTTTGATAAAATCCTGGATCTCGGAGCTGATCCCGATTTTCAGAAGGCCTTCTCTCATAATGATGGCGAGTTTGCTGATCACTTCTGCTGTCGTCTCCTGATGATATGACAGATTGACCACGACAACGATACTGTTATCCATGTAGAAAGCCTGACCGGACTGAACCTGTGTTTCGATCTGTCCCATTAAAACGTTCGCGGATATCAGGTTAAAAGCAATCTGATCCGACTCGATCTTCAGGCAGACATACCGGTCATTCCTGTTCCAGTGCAGGTACTGAAGATAATTCATCGCCTGCCGGTCGTCGATGTGGTCTGTCTTAATGCTGTCTCTTAAGAAGTTGCTCAGATCATTACCGATGCTCAGCCATACAAGATGCCGTCTGGATATATAAAATTCCAGAATTTTTCCAAGATAATCCAGTACATAAAAATCACCGGGCTGGATACTGTTGTGCACTTCATCCACCAGGATACGGCCTTCATACCGGTCTCCGCTCCAGAGGTTTCTGTAGAGGATCCGGTACCCGGTCTGATCTGCCGAAAAGAGAACTGTTTTTTTGCTTTTCAGGCCCTGCAGATATTCAAGGTCCGTCCGGAAATCGTTGATCGTCCCCATAGGGACCATCTCCATGTTGGTCCGCTTATCGATCTCCCAGTCGGACATGAGGGGAGAATGCTTCGGATCTGACAGGATAAAAAAATTACTGTCATGAATGACCATCGGATTCCGGAAAACTTCCATACTGGCCAGCAGAATATCATCCAGAGGTGTCTCACTGTAGATGGCCATCTGAATCTTCCGGTCCCAGATTCTGTATTTTTCCAGAAAATCCTGTATCTGCTCCAGCGTCTGATTAGGATCTCTGTAAGTCAGAAGAACGATCACGTCATTGTTATAAGGAATATGCTTTACATCCGTTTTCCCGATGATCAAAAGGGCCATTCCTTGTTTTGATAAAATATTCTCATCGATCTGACTGTTTTTTAAAATGTACAGATATTCAGGATTCAGATCCTCCTGCCCGCTGTAGATACGGGCTCCGCGGATCACAGTGTTTGTGCTGCCCAGATACAGCTCCGGATGCAGAAGATTTCTCTCCATCGCATCGGCAATCAACTGCATATTAACCTGAAATCCGGGAACATCCCCCTCATATCTTTGTTTATAATCGTATTTCATTCATCATTCTCCGGAACATAAAGCTGGAAAACATACACCTCGCTGCTAAAAAAGAGCATCGGGAAAATCCCGATGCTCTTATTATAGCAATTTTTTATAATCTTAATCAAGCTCTTCTTGCAGCAATCTCAGACTGATACTTAAGAACTTTATCCTTGGACAGACGATATCCAACGATCATAAGAACACCTGCGATAACCAGTGCGATGGCCGGAACGCCGATGAATGCCATACAGATTGCTTTCTTAAGTCCGTCAGTAACTTCTTCTGCTGCGATACCAGCAACAAAGCCGCCGGCTGCCAGACATGCATTGATGATGATACCACGGGTAAGAACGCCAACCTTCAGCGGAACGTTCTGCAGACCGCTGATCCATCCGGATGCATTCTTTCCGGTCTTCCACTCGGAATAGATAATTGTATCTGCATAAAGTGCCGGTGTACAAGCATAGCAGATACCATAGCCGAGACGTCCAAGGGACATGAAGATCAGAACCAGCGTCGGGTTCGTGTAGTTCATAAATGCCAGTGCACAGAAGATCGCCATTGCAAAGAAGGTAATGGTCGCGGTCGTTCTTGTGCTGATTGCGTTACAGATATACTTGGAACCGTAAGCACCGATGATACATACGATATTGGAGATGAGGATGTATCTCGGAAGCATGCCTGCGTTGCCTGCAACGTAGGTGAAATAGTATACAGCGGAGCCCATACATACAAAGTTGAACATCCACTTCGCAAGGTCGATGATGATCAGAGAGATCAGGTGCGGGTTCTGGCCCAGAGCACGAAGCATATCGCTTACGCTTGTACGGGTAACGTCTTTCTTGTTTCCGGTTTCAGCAGAAACATCTTCGTATCCTTCGAACATCTTGAAATGAGCGAAGTACATGACAAACATGATCACGCCAAATACGAATGCAGCACCGCCGAATTTATTTGTCTCACCGATGATACCCCCGCAGAATGCAGCAACAGGAAGACATACATAGGAGAAAAGAACGTTTGCAAGGTTATTCCATGCTGCTCTTGTTGCAGCAAGCTGTGAACGGTCTTCCGGGGTACGGCCTGCCACTGCGATCATGGATACGTTTGCAACATATGCAAAGTTCCATACAAAGTGGCTGAGAATTGCAGCAAGGATGATCAGAATTGCTGCCGGTACACCATCGCCGATCTTAATGAACTGGAATGCATAAAGGAACGGAACCAGCCAGGTCGTCAGGATCAGCCAGGAACGATAACGTCCCCACTTCTTCGGCTTGATACTGTTGAGAATTGCGCCGTAGACCCATGACAGAAATGCATCTACCATACTTGCTACGGTCGTGATCGTTGTAACCAGACCCAGATCAAATTTTGCCAGGTCTGTCAGGAAAAAGTTGAAGTAGTAAGATTCGACAGCGGTCATAAGATTGAATGCACAGTCTCCGACGCCGTAGAAGATTTTCAGCTGACTACTAAGCGGCTTTCCCTTTTTTTCACTCATTAAAAACCCTCCCTTTCGGTTGTTTGTACAATTGCAGTTTATCGTACATGTAATTGCACATAATTGATGACAATAGTATAATTCAGAAGAACAATTTGGTAAATCCGCATTATTGCGGACTGTGGCTCAGTATATTTCGACATTTTGTACATGTCGTTTGTATATTTTTCAATTCTGTTTTTTTGATTCAGGTCTACACTTTTTTGCCTGTTTTTGGTAAAATAGTATTCAAATATAGGAAAGGTCACTCCGTAAATAGTCATATTTGCGGTATATAACAAATTATGAAAACGTTACCTAAATTCGGAAGAAAACATTCATCCGACAAAATGATGAATCAGGAAAATCCAGATCCTGTTCATTCCGGTCCGGTTTCGGAATCCTCTGTCCAGTACCGGCCGGAAATGCTTATCCCCTTCGCCTATTCCAGAAAGGATGCCATCGAAGCCTGCAGAGAGTATTACAAAAACCGATGGCTTCTTCCGGGCATCCTGAAAAAAGAATCTCATTATGAAGAAATGCAGGGCGGATTTGTCCCTTACTTTTTGTACAGCGGCACTGCAGAAGCCGAGATCACCTACGATGCGCAGGATACACAGGAAGTATCCGGAGATAAAAAGATCAAAAAGCAGATCCGGGATTACGAAGTCCGCCGCAGAGCCACCGCCGAGTACTACCGCCTGCAGCTGGATGCCTCCAAAGATGTGCCGGAAGCCTTTATGCACAACATCGAGCCCTTTAAATATAAGGACCTGGTTCCCATCGAAGGGACTGAAGAAGAAGCGCAGCTGGGGGATCTGAGTGAATTCCGGATCGAAGAAGATCCCGTCATAAAAAAAAGGCGTATCATCGACGCCCTGTCTCCTTCTGTTAAGAAAACCATCAGCCACAATTATGTGCAGGAAACGAAAGAAGAACTGACTATTCAGGAAGAAAAAACCGAATGTGTCCTCTTTCCCATGTGGGTCCTCATCACCAAACGCTGGCGCAGATATTATCACTTTGCCATGAACGGACAGACCGGTAAGATCTACGGGGATCTTCCCTTCTCTCACCTGAGAGCCTACGGTGCCTTTCTGGGGACTGTTCTGGGAGTCGGGGGCGCCGTTTACGGGTTTCTGAGACTGATGTTTCTGATGTTCGGCACAAAACATCCGACAGAAAACAGCAATATGATCCTGGTGCTGATCGCTCTGTTCGGGGGTATGTATGCTTCGACAAAACTGATGAATTTCCTGTTTTCTCAGATGAAAAAGCCGAAAGCGCCTTCGACAGAGGATACCCGCTACGAATCCTGCAAGGTAAAAGTAACCTTCAAGGATGATAAACTTCTAAGAAAGCAGTTTGTAGACTCCAGAAATACCGTCATCCGCGAAGAGTAAGAGCTGTGTTGTCAGACTCTGGCTGCAGTCGATATACTTAAAGACATACGGCACTATGGACAATTCCTGCCGGGCTTCCGGAATACCTAACTTAATGACATTGGGGCAGTTCTTCTATCTGCGAAGAACTGCCCCTCTTTTCATCATAGAAAACGGCAAAGTCTTTCTGGTCCGAAGCCTGGTTTTCTACAGACAGATCCGGATCCTTGTTCCGAGGCCTGCCCTTGAAAGGATCTCAAAATGTCCTTTGTGCTTATCTACGATCCATTTTGCTATGGAAAGACCCAGTCCGGTGCCATCGTAGGACCGGACATCATCTGACCGGTAGAAGCGCTCAAACATATGCTGGACATCGGCTTCCGCCATACCTATGCCGGTATCCTGTACCTGAATATAAGGGCTTGCGTCCTCTCCCAGCCCGCAGGAAAGCACGATCTCATCACCCGGATGCGTATATTTTGCCGCATTGTCCACCAGGATCCGTACCGCCTGCTTAAGAAGTCCAGGATCCGCACTCATATACAGCGGCTGATCTGCTCTTGCAAATCGATACGGATGGTTTTCATCGATCATAAAGGATTCTTCGTACACTTCCTGCATCATCTCATTCAGATCCGTATTTTCCAGTTTCAATGTTGTTTTTCCGCTGTCGCCGCGGGCAAGGAAAAGAAGCTGTTCCACCAGATGATTCATATGATCGGACTCATGCCGGATCGCCGTGATGGATTCCTCCAGGATATTCTGATCTTCCTTTCCCCAGCGGTCCAGCATATTCACGTACCCCTGGATCACGGCGATCGGTGTACGAAGTTCATGCGATGCGTCGTTGACAAACCTTGCCTGCTGCCGGTATGTATCCCGCATTCTCAGCAGCAGATTGTTCATGGCAGCCTCCACACCCGCCAGGTCACTGTCGCCAAGGGAAAGCGTCTTGGCATCCGATGGCTCGATCTGTGTGATCGCTTCCTCCAGAAGCTGATACTTATCTTCCGAAAAAGAAATTCTGGAAAGTTCATCTGCCCTCATGGCCAGCTTGTCAAGAGGGCTCAATATACGCCGGATATGCCGGTCTTCGTGAAAATACCCAAGCCAGAGTCCCAGAAACTGCAGGGAGAACAGAACTGCGCCGACGATCAGAATTATCCTTAAAAAGTCATTCACAGCGTACTCAAACAGAATCGTACCGTCTTTGTCGATCAGTCTGTATAATAACAGTTTTTCTGTTTTATCCATAAGAAATGTTCTCTGGATATCTCTACTTAAAGCTCCAAGCGCACCTATCTCCAGGCCTCCCAGCATAAATACCGAGGAAGCTGCAAGAAGCAGGATATCCACACCGATATAAATGCCGATACTTTTCCATATCTGATGAAAATGAAGCTTGCGGATGATCGAAGTAACATTCTTTCGATTATCCGTACTTCCCGGGAGATTCTTCAATCCATCATCCCTTTCTGCTGATTGATAAACAAGTCAGATCGATCACTGAAAATATATCAGGCGATCTGTCATATCTTCATGGTTTATCATATCTTCATGGTTTATCATAT
>CACZPF010000398.1 GCA_902782975.1 uncultured Lachnospiraceae bacterium | reverse complement strand
GTCTGCATGACACAGGCAGATGGCCACGGATTACCTGTTAAGTGGAAGAACACCGTAACCGGTGGGAAAAACGCGTATCTGCGCATCGAACTGTTTTTTAACCTGTCAAAGTAAACATTTGTGAAGAAAAGGAGAGATCATAACCATGGAAAAGCTGAAAAGATCATCCGCATTGCTGATCGCTCTTTGTATGGTGTTCAGCCTGCCCGCCCTGGGAGATTCCTGGGCATCTGCCGCTGAGGAAGCGCCTGCCGGGACAAACCCCGCTGAGGAATCTGCCGCCGGCAGCGGTTCTTTTGAATTCCCCGAATCCGGCATCACCCTGAATCTGCCTCCCGAATTTGAGAAAACCCATGGCGTTATCATTCCATACGGCGGTTTTGACGTCACAGGTGGAGCCGGGATCTACGAAACCATCCTTCTCTACTTTGCTCTCGATCAGGAAGAATACGACACATTCACGGAGAATACCGATCCTACCCAGGAAGAGTTCGATGAATTCTGGAACAGCAGCGCATTTCTTGTTGCAATCCTTTCCTCCGTCAATGGTCTTTTATTTGACGAAATCAACAAATACGCGGACGGCGGGCTTGATCCCTCAGCTGCGCAGCTGATCTGTTCAGTTGAGGGCTGCACGCACTATCTATATGATACCGGCGAGTCGCTTCCTGAGGGCACGGATGCTGTCTTCCTGGAAGAATTCGAATCCCTTAAAAGTCTCACGAATGAGCTCCTCGAAGGTTCCGAATTTGGAAAACCGACGGATCCCGCAGCCGAGATGATCGGCCGCAGGATCCAATTCGAGACGACAGATACGGAAGGGAATCCCGTTAAGAGCGAAGAGCTGTTTGGCTCTCACGAGATCACCATGGTCAATATCTGGGCCAGCTGGTGCGGATTCTGCATCGATGAGATGGAGGAACTTGAGGCGATCAACGGGCGGCTGGCTGAAAAAAACTGCGCTGTAGTCGGCCTCCTGGCAGACGGCAACGAGGAAGTACCTCTTGCCTCCGGCAAGGAGACTCTGAAGGTAAAGGGCGTGACCTATGTTAATCTTCTGCCACCTGAGAATTTCAGTGACCTGTTTCATATTGAGGGCTATCCGACTACCTATTTTGTCAATCGCGAAGGCATCATCGTCGGCAGCCCAATCGTAGGGGCAAGGATCGATCAATACGAACCGATGGTTGAGGCTCTTCTTGCGGGTGATGGATCTGCAGCCGAGGCTCTCCCGGAGGAATCTTCGGAGGAGGAAGCAGAAGAAAGCCAGCTTGCGGCATATGTAGAAACAAACGACGACTCCGTATATCGCGTCATTGTAATGGATGGAAACGGAGAGCCCGTCCCCGAAGTCATGGTGCAGTTCTGTTCCGATACCGCCTGTATGATGGGGAAAACCGATGAAACAGGGACGACCGTATTTCAGGAACCCCTGGGTCATTATACGGTCCACGTCCTGAAAGCTCCGGAGGAGTATACCGTAGACGAAGCGGAGTATCACCTGGAAGCATTTGCTGATCTGACGATCTATCTATACAAGGAATGATCCGTGAATAGTAACCGGGAACCGGTGAAGTTGAGTGTAAAGCAAAACGCCTCCGAGCCGTTATGGTTTGGAGGCGTTTCAGTTTATACATCTTCTATAATGCTAAAAGAGCCGTTGTGTCCGGGTAGTGTTTTTCATCCCATGAAAGGACTGCCAGCCATTATGGTATCAATGATGATCCTGCCTACATCAAAATTGTTCTTCATGGCAACTTCAAAAATATCCGCAGCTTCAACACTGTCTTCAGATGCGAGAGTCATTGCCTCAGCAGTTCCCCAGAGACTTTCGGGGGTGGTTCCGAGCATAAATACATCCATATTCACACTGTCCCGGATAATGATCAGGTGATGCAGCAGCCCCATCCATTCAGCAGCCCTGGCAACGGCAATGTCCTCCATCTCTGCCGATGTATTATATGGATCAGGGCATTGATAGGTTTCTGTCATAAGCAGTGCATTTTGGTGATCATAAGATCCTTTCCAGTAATTATCACCCGTCACTGTAGTTCCCCGGAGTACCTGGGGATCTCTGACCGCCCATTCTACGCCTTCAAATGCCTTCTGCATGTAATTTCTGGTTCGTTCTGTTGTTTCTAATGGTGTATCTTTCACTAATGTATAAACCCTTTTCATCAGATCCGGATCTAACAGGACGACAGCTGCATCATCAAAATCGGCATCATGAAACCAGGTCATTCCATCAGGCTCAGCGATTTCCCGGCTGTCTGCATGATGTCCCAGATCATAATCTACCGCTGCAGTGATAATAAACACATCCCCCATAACCGTATTTCCTGCGGACGACCCCGCACAGCCGGTAGAGATTATATAAGCGTCTGAATAATCGAAACGTTTATCCATGAGAATCGCCATGGTACTCAGCGCTGCATTGATTTTTCCCATCCCAAGAACAGAAAGCGCGATACCGTCTTTATAATATAGTATGGCTTCGTCCTTACCGTTTTTAATTTTATACTCTTCAGCTCCATTCAGATAATGCTCATAGTAAAACTGTGCCTCACCTGGAAAGTCTCCGGACATTTCACCGACTTCAAATTTTGGAAGCAGAAGTACTTTTACAGGTATCGGAGAAGATGAATCACTCAGATCCTCTGTTTCGGCATGAGTGATTATTGAGATCATCATAATCGCCATAACAATAAGTACAATACTAAAAGTCTTTTTCAATTTCATCTTTTTCCTCCATTTTCTGGTAAAGCCGCCCTTTCGGCTGAAGGTCTTCCTCTGGGTGGAATCGAGCTGACTGGTAAATTCATCGTTGCGGCCGGGAAACATTGTGTACAGCTCTCCTTGCTAAAATCGTATAAATTGTATATGATAACAGTCAGAAAATCAATGCTCATTTTTGATGATAATGATAATCATACTATCGTTCTGAGGGAAGAAGACGGCATGGAAACGAATGGAGGTTTTTATGGATAAGTATATAGAAGGAAACAAAGCGGCATGGGAAGAAGCGTTTGAGAACAGAGATGCTTCCTGGGGGGCTGACATTACAGAGCGTGTTCTGACGGAAGATTTTCCCTTTTTTAACGAAGACACGAAAAGTGTTCTGAAAAAGTGCCATACAGAAGGTGCTGTAATCGGTCAGTTCTGCTGCAACAACGGGAGGGAACTGCTTTCCCTGGTCAAAAGTGGCAAGGCAAAGAAAGGTGTCGGCTTTGATATCGCCGAAAACCAGGTTGCGTTTGCCAATGAAAAAGCAAAAGAACTGTGCCTGCCCTGCACATTTGAGGCGGTCAATATATACGATATGGATGAACGTTATCGGGAACAGTTTGACCTGGTCATCATCACCATCGGGGCACTCTGCTGGTTTGCCGATCTGAAACGTTTTTTTAAGGTCGTCTCAAAATGTATGAAGCCAGGCGCTGCCATCGTGATCAATGAACAGCATCCGTGCACCAATATGCTCGCCGCGGAGGGTGAGGAACTGTTCGATCCTGAACACAGAATGGAGTGCCATTATTCCTACTTTGAGCATGAATGGACGGGCAATGAAGGCATGTACTACATGACACAGAAAAGTTATCGGTCAAAAACCTTTACGGACTATACCCATCCGCTGTCGGAAATTGTCTCCGGTATGTGCAGCAATGGAATCGTTGTAACAGGCCTGCAGGAATTTGATTATGATATCAGTGACGGCTTCAGTTCGCTCGATCGCAGCGGCTTTCCTCTTTCCATGATCATTCAGGGACAGAAAGCGGAAAGATAAACGGCAGCAGGTCACAAAGAAGGAGAAAAAACACACGGGGACGGACCTTTTATGCTTAAATAAGCAAAAAAGGTCCGTCCCATTGTCATTAATTATAGCTTTTGCCATCGAACAGCCCGGGATGCCTAACTTAATGACATTGGGTCCGCCTCATATGTTTCAGAAAGGCGATTCTTGAGTTCCTGTAATAGAAGTTCTTGATTTCCTGTAATAGAAGATCTGCGATCCACAAGAGTGTCCGGCATTTTCTCCAGATCACATACCAACGGCATGGACCATCCCTGCCTTGACCATGATGATAACATCGGATAGAAGGAAAAGAGGTTCTTGACAAAAGATAGAATCTTGAATATAATAACAACTGTTATAATATTTTGAGGTGAATTATATGCCAAAGAAACCTATTACAACCAGAGATGCGATCATAGAAGGCGCGTTTCAACTGGTACGGGAAAAAGGTCATGAGTATCTGACAGCAAGAAACCTTGCCGAAGTTCTTGGCTGCTCCACCCAGCCTGTTATGTATCAATTCCCGAATCTCGATACGCTCAGAAACCTGGTTTATCAGAAAGCAGATGTATTTCACAGCGAATATATATTGGCGGCCGGAGATCTTTTAGAAGCAGGGATCAGATACATCCGGTTTGCGGAAGAAGAACCACAGTTATTTCGCTTTCTTTTTCAGTCCGGACGTTTTTCAAACTTAAGTCTGGAGGATCTGATCCGGGCTCCGGAAGCAGATGAGCTGCTTGCGGCGGTCGGCACGGAAGTGGGATTAACAACAGAAGAGGCAGCTGCATTTTTTGAACCGTTGGTGGCTGTTGTTCATGGATATGCCAGCCTGATTGCAAATAATGGAATGAAATATGATCCTGACGCAATTCGAAGAGCATTAATGATGATTGCGAAAGGGATAGAAAGAGGGAAAGATCACGATGACGAAACTGTATAAGAAGAGCGAGATCACCTTTGCGATCCTGTGGATCGTAGTATATGTAGTCCTGTCAAGTCTTGCGGACCAGCTTTCAGAGACTGTCGGGGTCACGAAATCCGTGACAGCCGCGCTGCAAATTGTAATGTCTCTGATCCTTTTTTTCTGGATCCGAAACAATCACCTGAACGGGAAATACGGCTTCTGCAGATCTGAAGTTCCCGCAAAGCGTTTTCTTTATTATCTGCCGCTGATCATCATCGCATCGACTTCATTGTGGGGCAGAGCCAGACTGCAATATGGTTTTCCGGAAGCATTCCTGTTCATGATCAGTATGTGCTGTGTCGGCTTTCTGGAAGAAGTCATTTTCCGTGGATTGCTGTTTCGGGCAATGGAAAAGAATAATCTGAAGTCGGCGCTCATTGTCTCTTCGCTGACATTTGGTATTGGCCATATCGTAAATCTTTTTAACGGAAGCGGGAAAGATCTGCCGTCGACCATGTGCCAGATCGTTTTCGCCGTTCTGGTCGGATTCGTGCTCGTGTTGATTTTTTACCATGGAAAGTCACTGATTCCCTGCATTTTGTTCCATTCGCTAAACAATGCACTCACAGTATTTACCACAGAAGGAAGCTTAAGCCCACAGACAGAGATGATCATTAATCTCTTGATAATTGCAGTCGTTCTGGGAGGATACATATTCTATCTAATCAAAGCATTTCCCATGAAGGAAGAACATTCGCGCTGACAGGAAGTGGAATCAGTGGTATCCTTTATGCTGTAGTTGCAGCCACAAAGCTTCCTGTTTTAAGAAATAGATCCCGGAAAGGGAAGAGCGTCAGAGAGAAAAGATCAGACGCTCTTCCCTGTTTTTTATGTCTTTAGTGAGAAGATTTTTTGATCGAGGCTGTTCACGCGAAAGATAAAACCGGTAGAAAAAGAGCCGATTATATGCTATGATATTATTCGGGTGCAGCACAGAAGGTCAGGCCTTCTGTGGAATATATGATTTAACAGATGACAGGAGTCATCGGGAAGGTCAGGCATGAGAACTTTATATAGAAACGATCCGGCAATGGATCCGTCTGGTTTTGTGCTGCTGGCAGATTATGTGCCTCACATTATACAGGAGATCCGCTATTATTCTACTTATAACTTTATCGGAGAACGAATCGACGGTTACGAGGAACCCTGTGCTCTTTTAACTGTGGAAGCAGCCCGCGCTCTTAAATCAGTTGCGAGTGAACTGTTTGTACAAGGCTACCGGCTGAAGGTTTTTGACGCCTATCGTCCGGTGTGTGCGGTGAAAAGTTTTGTCCTCTGGGGAATTGAAGATCAGGATATCCGAATGAAGCCATATTTTTATCCTGATCTGGAAAAGCAGGCGCTTTTTGCCGAAGGATATATTGCAAAGCAGTCCAGCCACAGCCGGGGCAGCGCAGTGGATCTGACGCTGCTGGATATGAAGACGGGAAAGGAAGTGGATATGGGCAGTCCATTTGATCTGTTCAGCCCGGTTTCTCATCCGGACTGCCGGACGATTACGGATGAACAGTATGAAAATCGTATGCTTCTGCAAAGAGCGATGATCCGCAGCGGTTTTCTGCCCATAGACTGTGAGTGGTGGCATTTTTCACTGAAGAATGAGCCGTATCCCGATACCTATTTTGCGTTTCCTGTGTCTTCAGCTTATCTGAAAAGGTAGACCTTGTACCGGACACGCCGTGAATAGCCAATTAGATACTTTTTGTAATCTTGGAAGTAGGGAGATTGTTATATGTTAGACAGGAAAACAATTCGAAAAACTGCTCGAAAATCTTTAAAAAAGCATTACTGGTTCTTTGTAGCTGTCTGTCTGCTGGCAGCGATCCTGGGAACAGAATATGTCGATACCCTCCAGATCGTTCGAATACAGAAGAAGGTAAATGAATACAAAAGCGACAGAGCCCCTGCTCTTGGCGTCAGCAGCAATGCAGGAGAAATGTCGGTTTTTAACGATCTCATCAACGGGGATCTTGATGGCGCGATTTCATCAGTTCAGCACAGAATAGATGTATATGGAGGAGAAGATACTTATATTGGGGATCTGGAGCTGGGACATTCGAACGGCGTACTGGCTTCTGTCATCAACTCGGTCGCATCCGGTCAGCTGCTGATGACGATCCTGACTGCGACAGATACCATGATCGCCGTACATAATGTAAAAGGAATCATTCTGACCCTCCTTGGACTGGCTGCTCTGATTCTGTTCTGGCTGTTTGTCGGAAATGTATACAGGGCCGCCTACGCCAGAGTGTTTCTGGAAGGGAGGATCTACGAGAAAGTTCCTTTTTCCAGATTCAGCTATCTGTTCCGGCTGAAAAAATATTTTAAAGCATCCCTTTCCATGGCTGTTTTTTCACTTATGCAGTATTTATGGATGGCTACGATCGTCCTGTATCCGGTCAAACGGTACGGGTACCTTCTGGTTCCGTATCTTGTAGCGGAAAATCCGGATCTTTCTCCCGTTGAAGCTATTCGTTTGTCAGTACGTATGATGAAGGGGCATAAGTGGGAGGCATTTTGTCTGGAACTGTCGCTCCTTCCCTGGAAGCTTTTGTCCATCGCGACCGGCGGGCTGGCAGGATTCCTTTTTTATAATCCATATAGAGAGTCTGTTCTTGCTGAATATCATGCGAATATCCGTGCTCTCGCCCTGGCGCAGAAAGTTGAGGGAACAGCCCGGCTGACGGACCGATATCTGTTTGAACTTCCATCGGCTAAAACTCTTGCGGGAGCTTATCCGGATGCGGTAAACACCGCTGCTGCTTTGCAGAAGGAATACGAGCCGCGGAAAGGTTTCTGGGGATTTTTGGAAAAGTATCTTGGCGTTGTTGCGACATATGACACAAAAGAGAAGGATTACAGGGAAATACAGATCCTCGAACTAAAGAAGGAAGAGTACAGGGATACTCTGGCAGGAAAAACCTATCCTGTCCGCCTGTACCCTGTTCCTGCAGAAGAAAAACGGAAAAAGACTGATGATGTCGGGTATATGCGTCATTATACGATTCCGTCCATCATCCTGCTTTTCTTCCTCATTTGTGTATTCGGATGGGTCTGGGAGGTCGTTCTTCATCTGCTCCAGACGGGCGAGTTCGTAAACAGGGGAACGCTTTACGGTCCCTGGCTTCCGATCTATGGAGGAGGCTGTGCAGCGATCCTTGTACTGCTCTATAAACTCAGGAAGAAACCTCGTGTGGAATTTTTAATGATCATCGTTGTCTGCGGCATTATAGAATATTTTTCGTCGTGGATCCTGGAGGTCACGCACGATGGACAGCGCTGGTGGGATTACAGCGGCTACTATCTGAATCTGAGCGGCCGTATCTGTGCAGAAGGGCTGTTGGTTTTCGGTATCGGAGGAGCAGCTTTTATTTATGTACTTGCCCCCTGGGTGGATAATCTGATACTTCGTATCCGTTCATCCGTTCTCTGGACTGTATGTATAGTGCTTATTGCAGTGTTTGCAGTGGATGTTGTCTATTCCTCCTTTGTCCCCCATACCGGAGAGGGTATTACCAGTTCTCCGGAACTGCCGGATAAAACGAATATACAGGATGTTCCCACTCAGAATTAAACAAAGTCACACATATGTGGAGTGTCATAGAAAGTGCATCTGAAATAATATGATCTGAATACAGAAGCCCTTTCGCAGGAACAGACTGTCTGCGGAAGGGTTTTTGTTTTTTACATGCTGAAAATTCAGCAAACATGCAGATTCACTGTAGAAAAAAACATTCTGGTCATTTATAATGGATAAGTATCTTTCAGAGAATAAGAGAATTACCTTTGGCACCTTCGATCTGAGGACCCCATATAATCGGGAGATCGGAGAGAAATAAGAAACGATCAGGCTCTTAAATGATTGCCCGGGAAAGGACAGCAGCAATGAAAAGACTGGTTATCGGTATACTTGCACATGTAGATGCCGGAAAAACGACCCTTTCAGAGAGTCTTTTATATCTGACCGGGGCGGTC
>CACZPF010000397.1 GCA_902782975.1 uncultured Lachnospiraceae bacterium | reverse complement strand
CCGGGCTCTGCATCTGGATTATGATTTATAAAAATCAGCCCACATAAAAATTCCCTTTGGAAAAGTTGATACTGTTTTTTGAGGACCATGTATTGGAGAAGAACAGTGCCATGGAGATGGGGCCGATCCTTCCCAGGTACATACATATGATAATGATCCATTTTCCCACGGGATTTAGAAGGGGAGTGAGTGCACGGGAAAGTCCTACGGTAGCGGTGGCACTTACAATTTCAAACATACCATCTGTCAGAGATACGTTATTGGTGGCGCAAAGAAGGATCAGCATGAAAAAAGTAATCATAAAACTGACGGCTGTGATGGCCGAAGCCTTTTTGATCAGCTCTTCCGAAAGTCTTCTTTTGAAAATGACGGTTTCATCGCGGGCTCCGATATAGGCCAGCGTATTTGCGATCACAACGAAGAAAGTGACCGTTTTAACGCCGCCGGCGGTTCCGATGGGCGACCCGCCGATAAACATAAACAGAGCGCCTCCGACGCAGGTACTGTCCCTGAGTGACTGCTGCGGAACCGAGGCAAACCCGGCAGTTCGGAAGGTGACGGACTGAAACAGGCTGTTAAATATTTTATCCGGCAGGGACAGACATCCGATGGTGTCCGGGTTGTTATATTCCAGGATAAAGACCATTCCGGCGCCGGCCAAAATAAGAAACATTGTCAGGAACAGTACCAGTCTTGTATGCTCGCTGAACCTTTTATAAATATAAGAGAATCCGGCCTGGCTTTTGAGCCCTCTTTTTATGCCGGAGATGATATCGAACCAGACGATATAACCAAGACCACCGAGAATAATCAGCAGCATGGTTATGAGGAGGAGAGATTTACTGGTCTGATAGCTGATCAGGCTGTCCGGTCCAAGAATGTCAAGGCCTGCATTGCAGAAGGCGGATATGGCGGTGAATATGGAATACCAGATGCCCTTCAGTATACCGAATCTGGGAATAAAGACAAACATATACAGAACTGCGCCTGCCCCCTCGACCAGAAAGGTTCCGATAAATACCTTGATCAGGAACTGCAGAAGACCGTTCATGGAATTCAAGTTAAATGAATCGTGAATGATCACGGTCTGGCGGAGTGATATTTTTTTTCGGAAAAGAAGCATAAGCAGTGAAAAGACTGCGATAATACCAAGTCCTCCGAGCTGGATCAGAAGCAGGATCACGATTTTTCCGAACAGAGACCAGTGAATATAAGTGTCCACCACGACCAATCCGGTCACGCATACCGAGGTGGTTGCTGTAAAAAGGGCAGTAAGAAAGTCGGTTGTATATCCCGGCGCGGTGGAAAAGGGGAGCATAAGAAGAACTGTTCCCACGATGATCGCACCCAGAAATCCCAGAGGAATTATCTGGGCGGACCGGAACCGCTTTTTCTTTACATGCTGATCGTACTGAGTTTCTTTTCTGCGAAACATATAGAATACCCTGTAAATAATTTGCTTTGTCTGTCTGTTACTTTACTGATTGTAGTAATAATAAATGTTCCGGCTGAGCTCGCCGATCGAAGCCTGGGCTGCTCCCAGAGCGGACACCTGCATGGTCATAAAGCAGATGATCAGGTCGCGCCTGGAATTATAGATGATCGCTACGTCATTTTCCACATCATTAAGCTCGCCGGTCTTGTTCGCGATGGATACACCGGGAAGCTGGGAAGGAATCTTGTGGGTCCGTGTCTGGGCAGAAAGCAGCCGGAACATCGCTTCGGCACCCGGCATAAAGTCGGTGGAGAGGCCGCGGCTTACCTGGTATATCCTGGTCAGGAAGACACCACAATCTCTAACGGAAGTATAATTATCGTCAAATTCATTGCTTGCCAGAAGAAGCCTCCCCATATGTGTATCGGTATAACCGCATCTCTGACAGTAATTGTTGACGGCAGCCATACCTGCACTGTAGTCCCCGCCGCCCAGGTAATTGACGAGGGTATTGGCGGCATCATTATCGCTGACTGTGATCATCGGGTAGAGGAGGTTGTCCAGCGATGCGGAGCCATAGGCGGAAGCAAGCGCGTCATAGTTT
>CACZPF010000396.1 GCA_902782975.1 uncultured Lachnospiraceae bacterium | reverse complement strand
TAATAAGCTGAAAATAATAAGCTGAAATAAAAAGTAATAAGCTGAAACAGGAAGTAACAGGCGGAAATAAAAGGGATCTCATAAAGAGAGACAGATGTAAATCAGAGTCTCATACAGCCGGCTGGAGCTTAGATGGAATATGGTAAGGGTATGTGAAAATGGAGCCGTTTATTTCATTTTTCACATACCCTTTTATATTCTGCGGCCCGGACGTGTATACATGGACCGGAAACAGAGAGTGGATCAGGAATCTGCGGCTGGTTTTGGAAAAATGAATTGAACAAGAGTCTTGTGAATGTTATAATTATCTGCACAAAGGGGGTTTTAAGAGTAGTCAGATTTTCATGTGAAAAGGAGGGATCGTATGACTTTCAAAGTTTTTGGCGGAAAACTGCTCGCGCGGCTCGGTGTATTTTTGCTGATGTTCGCATTCCTTTGCAGCGGGTATGCTGCTGATGTGTTTATGGTGTCTGCTGCGGAGACGGCAGATGAGTCCGGGACAGAGGACCCTTCCGATGCAGATTCTTCTGCCGGCGTTCAGGAAGAATATAATATGCTGGAAATGCCTGATATTGAGGACGGGACGGCAACAGAACGCGGCCTGCTTTCTTCCGGCACCGCTGCTTCTATTCTTGGAGAGATCCTGAACATGCTGGATCAGGGGGAGCGGAAAATCAAAGACTGTGAAGTCGAGAAGATCCCGGATCAGATCTATACAGGGAAAGCGATCAGGCCGTCGGTTAAGATCACTTATCTTGGATATTCCTTAAGAAGGGGAACGGATTACACCCTTACCTACTCTGCCAATACAAGAGTCGGGACCGCAAAGGTTAAGATTACCGGCAAAGGGCGGTACACGGGAACAAAGACAGTCAGCTTCAGGATCGTGAGAAAAGGTACGGCGTCCTCGGGTTCTTCTTCGGGATCCGCCAGCAGTTCCAGCCAGACAAAAACCAAAAAGTTTACGGTAAAACTTTCGACGGCTTCCTACGTTTATAACGGGAAATACCGGAAGCCGACCGTCAAGGTGACTGCCGGGGGCAAGAGTATTTCAAGCCGGTATTATACGGTAAAATATACCGATAACCGGGGAGTCGGCAATGCCATAGTCACGGTTACCGGAAAAGGTGATTACAAGGGATATACCGGGACGGCTGTTTTTAAGATCACCATGAAAAAGGCCGTGATATCCGGCGTTAAGAGTAATGCAGCAGGGGAACTCACTGTTAAAGTGACGGGAGATGCTCAGGCAGACGGTTATCAGATCGAGGTCTGCAGCCGCAAAACATTTTCTGGAACGATTAAAAAAGAAACCTTGAGAAGCGGCACCTCCCTGACCATAACAGGGCTCGAATCCGGCAGGAAATATTATATCCGGATCCGCTCCTATAAGAAGGTGGGAACTTCCAACTGGTACAGTGAATACAGTACAGTCCGTACAGCAACTGTGAAATAAAACAGAAATAATAATATTTGAAAAGGATTTTCAGCATATATGGCATATACATTCAGCAGCCGGGTGAGGCTTTCCGAATCAGATGAAAACGGAAAGCTGACATTGCCCGGAATATTGGATTATTATCAGGATTGCTGCACTTTTCAGGCGGATTCGATCCACCAGGGTGCAAAAGACATGAAAAAACGCGGCCGGGTGTGGGTTCTTTCTTCCTGGCAGGTAGTAATCGAACGCTTTCCCGAGGAAGGGGAATCCATCATCGTAAGCACCATGCCTTATCAGTTAAAGGGCTTTTTCGGGCTTCGTAATTTTACAATGGATACGGCAGAAGGCGAGCGCCTGTCCTATGCCAATTCGGTATGGACAAACTTAAATATTGATACCGGTATCCCGGAGAGATTGACAGAAAAAGATCTGGCTGGATATGTCCTGGATGAAAAGCTCCCGATGGAGTATGCCTCCCGGAAAATCGCTCTTCTGCCGATCCAGAAGGAATATCCTCCATTTGAAGTTCAGAAACAGAACCTGGACTGGAACCACCATGTAAACAATTGCCAGTATATCCATATGGCAATGGAATACCTGCCGGAAGGCAGAATTATTCGCCAGCTCCGGGCTGAGTATAAGCAGCAGGCTCATCTGGGGGATCTGATCTATCCGACATTTGTCCGGAATCAGGATATCATACAGGTCCAGTTGAATGATGCTTCTGGTTCTCCATACTGTGTGGCAGAAGTAAATATAGATTCTCAGGTGAACGGAAACAAAGGAATTTAAGTGGACAGAAACAAAATACATAAGTGAGCCGGGACAAAAACCTATAAAAAGGACACTATAACAAGGTATTCTAAAAAGAAAGGACGAAAAAGATGTTAGAAGAACTCAAGAAAAAAGTGTACGAAGCCAACATGCTGCTCCCGAAATACGGTCTGGTTACTTTTACCTGGGGAAATGTAAGCGCTATTGACAGAGAAAGCGGCCTTTTTGTCATTAAGCCGAGCGGTGTGGAATATGACAAACTGACTCCGGAAGATATGGTCGTGGTCGACCTGGAAGGAAACAAAGTAGAGGGTAAATATAATCCTTCTTCTGATACACCGACCCATACCGTACTTTATAATGCCTTCCCGAAGGTAGGCGGTATTGTTCATACCCATTCTTCCTGGGCTACCAGCTGGGCACAGGCCGGCCGTGCTATTCCATGCTACGGAACGACACATGCCGATTATATCTATGGTGAAGTACCCTGTGTACGCAACCTGACAAAGGAAGAGATCGACGAAGCCTACGAAAAGAATACCGGTATTCTGATCGCAGAATATTTTAAGGATAAGGATTATGAAGCTGTTCCGTGTGTTCTCTGCAAGAATCACGGTCCCTTCACCTGGGGTAAGGATGCCCACGAAGCAGTCCACAACGCAGTGGTTCTGGAAGAATGCGCCAAGATGGCTACCCGGTGCGAAATGATCAATCCGGATGTAAAGCCTGCGCCGCAGGAGCTTCAGGATAAGCACTATTACAGAAAACATGGCGCCAATGCATATTATGGCCAGCCTGGCAAATAAAAATAATCTAATAAACACAGGGCAGTATGATCTGTTCTGAAG
>CACZPF010000395.1 GCA_902782975.1 uncultured Lachnospiraceae bacterium | reverse complement strand
TTCTTCTGTCTCTTTTTCAAGTCTTCCTGTTTTTCTAACCAGCCTGTAATTCACGTTATAATATGGCACATACAGATAATCTTCATCAAATACCAGGTCAAGAATCTTTGCAATTCTGGCCGGATCATAGTTTTTGTATTTTTCATACCACATTTCGGCATCTGCCTCATGATTTGAGAACAGATACCCACGGTTCTGGAAGGCATGATAATTTACACTCATCTTTAGCTCCTTTATAAACCTGCCGCAGCTGATTTTGAATATTTCTTTGTTCCGACTGTTTACTTTATTCATTATACTCAAGAAACTCTCCACAGTAAATCCACAACTAAAAATCCACTATCCAAATTTTCTTCGGCAGCAGACAAAATCAAAGGTGCGCATAACGTAAAGTGCCGGCAGCTGATGATTTCTTAACGCGATCTGCTATTCCTCCCTCCATCGTATAATTTTGAGGGCAGGCTCATCACAAGCCACGCCGCTTTCTCATAAAGTAACCGTCATTCATTCCCCTGCTCCTCCATATCCTTCCCCTATAAAATCCCCCTCCCGGCAATTTTATCATTGGTTTTCGATTGATTCTGTGGTAGTGTTATATACGTGAAAGAATGAAAAGGAAAAACTTTGAAAGGATCAATATATATGAAAGAAGATTATTATAAGGCACATAAAAAAGCGAAGCGTACTTATCAGAAAGCTATTATGGAAGGAAAATATCCCTTCGTTCCTGCACTGGATGATATTTTAGGAGACATTGGCAGACTTCCGGAACAGCCTGTCGGTGTGATGGATATTCCACTTTACCGTGTGGCCGGAACCAAGACCAGAGGCCGTCAGGAAGCTTTTGCCAGCAACTTCATGCCTCTTCTTGATTTTGGTTCTGAATTTTCTCTTAAATGGTCCAGCCTCTATGATGCCCAGATCGAAGAAGGCATCCATGATGCTGTCTCAGTCTATGAATTTATGTGGAAATTCTATGTTCTGGAAGGGAACAAGCGTGTGTCTGTCCTGAAATATCTGGACGTTCCCACCATTACTGCGGATATCACCCGCATTCTCCCGCCCAGGAATGAAGATCCGAATATTTCCATCTACTATGAATTTCTCGACTTTTTCAAGGTAGCCCCCATCTATGATATCTGCTTTTCACAGGAAGGCAGCTATCAGAAGCTTGCATCTCTTCTTGGGCAGAACCTTACCGATCCCTGGTCTGACGATCTGATCGGTGCACTCAAATACAGCTTTTCTACTTTCAGTGATGTTTACTGGGAGCGGGGCGGCGGCCGTTTCTCCATGACCGAAGCCGATGCTTTCCTGGTTTATTTAGGGATATACCGGTACGAAGGTTTCGGCGTCGACGATAAAAAGACCGTCCAGACTAAAATTGAAAAAATCTGGAACGAGTTTCTGCTGGAATCTACCGAAGACAATATAGATTTCCAGGAAGTACCCGAAGTAAAAAAGAAAGAATCCATTATTCCTTCTATTCTCAAAAAATCGCCTGCCTATACCGAAGCCCATCCCCTCAAGATCGGTTTTATCTACGACAGGCCGGCAGCAGATTCCAGCTGGATCTATGGGCATGAACTCGGCCGGAACCAGCTGATGGACTGTTTTCCGGGTATTGTAAGAACCAAGGCATTTGAAGACTGCGGTACCGAAGATAAATTCAATGAAGCAGTGGAAACTGCTTCAGAGGATGGCTGCCAGCTGATCTTTACTGCCATGCCCATGCAGATGGATGATACCCTTCGTGCAGCGATCCGCTATCCGCATATCCGTTTTATGAACTGCTCTGTGAACCTGTCCCATAATGCGGTCCGTACCTATTACGGACGTATGTTCGAGGCCAAGTTCCTGATGGGCGCTCTGGCAGCCAGTACCGCCGATAATCATAAAATAGGCTATGTCGCTGCTTACCCGATTTTCGGTACGATTTCCAATATCAACGCTTTTGCCATAGGCGCGGCCATGTTCGATCCGGACGTGAAGATCCATCTGGCATGGTCCTCCCAGATGGATGTCGACTGGCATAACATTATGAAAGAAGAAGACATCCGGGTCATTTCCGGGCCGGACTTTATCCGTCCGCAGCAGGCAACCCGGGAGCATGGACTTTTCCAGATCAATCAGTACGGCAATATTGTAAATCTTGCTTCCCCCGTGTGGGACTGGGGAAAATATTATGAACGCATTGTGGAAACGATCCTGGACGATACACTGATCGAAGAATCTCCAGTCCGTAAAGACCAGGCACTCAATTACTGGTGGGGCATGAATGCAGGCGTGATCGATGTGATCCTTTCCCAGCATATACCCTATTATTCCAGAAAGATGGTCCACGCCCTGAAGAGCGCTCTGATGTCGGGCTCTGTTCATCCCTTTGGCGGAGAACTCAGAAGCCAGACCGGTATTATCAAGGGAGAAGGAACCGCCAGACTTTCCAACGAAGAAATCATCGAGATGGACTGGCTGAATGATAATGTCGTGGGCGGCCTTCCCAAGTTTGAAAGCCTCACTGAGCCTGTCAGAAAGGCAATAGAAACCAGCGGCATCATCAGCCAGCAGCCTAAAAAAGTGTTTTCATCCCCGGCTGACAATGTCGAAGACGCCCTGAAAAGTATCGATCTTTCAGAAGAATCCGCTGCAGACTGAACCCGGGGAAACCCTGACATGTAAAGACCCCCCTGCGCAAACTGAACCTGCAGCCCTCCACCTGCCTCAAGCATGACCGGCAGTGTGCCGACCCGCCAACGAAAGGCTTATTTGTTATGAAAATTCTTGCCATCGCTGATACCGAGGAAAAAGTACTCTGGGATTATTATGATCCGCAGAAAACCAAGGATATCGACCTGATTATCTCCTGCGGAGACCTGAAGGCTTCTTATCTTGAATTTCTTGTCACAATGACCAATTGTCCTCTTTTATATGTGCACGGAAACCATGACCGCCGCTACGAAACTGCCCCGCCGGAAGGCTGTATCTGCATCGACGACAAAATATATGATTTTGAGGGTCTGCGCATTCTCGGTCTCGGCGGTTCCATGCGTTATAAACCCGGCAGCTGCATGTACACGGAAAAGGAAATGCAGCACCGCGTCAAAAAAGTGAAACGACGCATTTCTCTTATGAACGGGTTTGATTTACTGGTGACACACGCCCCGGCGAAAGGGTATGGCGATCTGGAAGATCTTCCCCATCAGGGATTCGGCGTGTTTAATGATCTTATGGAAAAGTATCATCCTGCTTTTATGATCCACGGCCATGTCCATTCTTCCTACGGACGAATCGAGCTTAATCACCAGCATTCCTCCGGCACACAGATCATGAATGTAAACGGATATCAGATCCTTGAGATCGGCGATGAGCATCATCCCCCAAGGGGCAAAACAGGCTCCTTCTTCTATGACCTTTATGTCAGCATGAAACGACAGAGCCGGTAAGGAGACAGGGAGGAGACAGGGGACGGTTCTCTGTCTCCTTTTTTAGAGTATCCAAAAAGGAGACAGAGAACCGTCCCCTGTCTCCTCCCTGTCTCCTTCTGTCTCCTTCCAAAAGGAGGGCTGCCCCTCTCAGGGCAGCCCTCCTTTTCTTCCTTCTAACCAATTTCCAAAAACACTTCAAAAATCTATAATCTATCAGATTCACACACACCACAAACCAGATTATTCATAGAAAGCGTCAAGGTATTTCTGGAAGATGGCAAGATAGTCTTCAAGACCGTAGGCATCCAGTTTGTCCTGCAGTTCTTCCCAGTCAGAATCATCAAAACCGTTCATAACAAAATCAGATTTTGCCGCATTAATAGTTTTGGTGATATCAGCGGTCAGGTTGGACAGTTCTTCTGTATCATCCATGCTCATGAAAACATTCGGATATACATAATCATTATTCATATCCGGTGTATAGATGTCTTTGATCCAGTCAAGACGATACTGTGCATCATCCGGGCAGGTTACATATACGCCGTAATACTCATCGAGGATGGCAAGCGGTCCGCCGACACATTCTGCTTCGCGGACTTCTACAGGAGAAGCATCTCCCAGAGGTGCATGCTGCAGCATTGGCTCACCGTCTGCGTTTTCGCCGAGAACAAAGATATCAAAGTCATCGTCTTCGCCGTAAGTTCCCCAGTTGTTCTGCGGAGACTGGAAGGGATCATACATCAGATCCAGCCACTGGCATACAAGAACGGGATCTTCTGCAAGAGCTGTCACAACACAACGTCCACGATCAAAACCGCTGGTAAAGGAGCCGTTCTGCGGAGTGATATTGCGTACATCTGCAGTAAGAGCGGGAAGCGGAACCCAGTCTGCCAGATTGTCGATGTTGGCGACATCCCAGCTGAAGCATACGCCGTAGCGTCCGGATTTTCCCTTGGATACATAGGTAGACCATTCCTGTGTAAAGGCTTCCGGATCGATCAGGTTTTCTTCATACAGCTTATGAAGCCATTCCATACCCTTTTTGAAACCTTCGGTAGTAGCCGTACAGATAACTTCCTTGTCATTTGTTACTGCAATATGTCTGCCTCTGTCCGGATCGCCATAGCCTTCGCCAAAGCCGTTGATCAGAATCGCCGGATCCTGGTCGCCGTCATTCATGATGCAGGCCATGGGAATGATGCTTCCTTCGATGCCGAACTCGCTCTGGATCTCAGAAGCGTGATCACGGAACTCGATCAGTACCTGTTCAAATTCATCGACAGTTGTCGGCATTTCAAGGCCAAGGAAATCGAGCCATTTCTTGTTGATAAAGCTCATATCACCGATCGTCTGAATAGCTGTCTTTTCGGCACCGAGCTGCTCGATCCACGGAAGAGCCCAGATGTGTCCGTCTTCGTCCTCACACATGGAACGATATTCCGGGAATTTTTCGAATACTGTACGGAGGTTCGGCATATATTCGTCGATGTAATCTTCCAGCGGAATGATGATTTCCTGGTCAGCATAACGAAGAAGATCGCTGTCTGAAAAACCGGCACTGAACACAAAATCTGTCAGAGTATTGATATTTGCCATGTTGAGCGTGATCTTGTCGCCCCACTGATCAGACTGAATGGCTGTCCAGTCGATATGAACATTGGTGGCTTCCTCGAGACGCTTAAAAATAGTACGCTTATTCGGGTCAGATTCGGTTGCCGGCGGATAGCTGATCATGCCGGTAAGTGTGGCAGTCTCGGCCAGCGGGAAGATCGTCTCTTCTGCCATAGCCGGAACAGCAAAGGCTGCAGCCAGGATAACACTCATTGCTGCTGAAATAACACGTTTCTTCATTTCTGTCTCCTTTCGTTATCTAAAAAGACTGTTTATAGGGTTGTTTATAAAGTTATTCATAAAGCTGTTCATACTTACTGGATTTGAAACACAGTTTCAAACATCTGTACTGCACAGGATCCTGTCCTGAAAATCATCCCTTGACAGAACCAGCCATGATGCCGCTGTCAAAGTACTTCTGGAAGAACGGATACATAACCAGCAGCGGAAGGCTGGAGATAATGATCGTTGCATACTTGAGAAGTTCTGCCAGCTGTGCTCTCTGAGCTGTACTCTGCATATCCGAGATCATACCGGATTCCGGCTGGTTCTGGATCAGGATGGAGCGCAGTACCAGCTGCAGAGGCTGTTTATTTGCATCGTTCAGATAGATCATGGCATCAAAGTAGCTGTTCCACATACCTACGAACTGCCACAGAGCGAGCACCGCAATAACAGGTGTACAGACCGGAAGAAGTATCCGGAAATAGAAGGTGATCTCGTTTGCTCCGTCCACACTGGCTGCTTCCTTCAATTCTGAAGGAATTCCCTGGTAATATGTTCTTGCAATGATCATGTTCCAGACACTGAAAGCGCCCGGCAGGATCACAGCCCACATGCTGTCCAGAAGACCCAGGCTGCTGATCAGCAAGTATGTAGGGATCAGGCCGCCGCCAAAGAACATGGTGATCATAAACAGAAGATTGAAAAATCCTCTTCCCTTGAAGTCCGGTCTCGACATCGGATAAGCCGCCAGAAGAGTAACCATAACAGACACAAAGGTAAATACCAGTGAATATATGACTGCGTTTCTGAAACCAACCCAGATCTGCTTATTGGAAATAACACGTTCGTAGGCTGTCAGGGTCCATTTTTCGAAATCAAAGGTAATACCGCTGTTCTGCAGTGTTACAGGATCCATAAAAGAAGCAACTACGATATAAAGCATGGGAATGATGATTGCTACAACAAACAGTCCCAGCAGGATGTAACCGACCAGCAGAAGAGCTTTGTCCTGAAAGGAATACCGCATAAATTTGCTTTTCTTTTTCATTTTCAAGCCCCCTTACAGTCCTTTTCCATCGTTCATCTTCTGAACGACCTTATTCACAGTAATCAAAAGAATGACATTGATGACCGTATTGAACAGACCTA
This sequence comes from uncultured Lachnospiraceae bacterium, assembly GCA_902782975.1. Taxonomy (GTDB): domain Bacteria; phylum Bacillota; class Clostridia; order Lachnospirales; family Lachnospiraceae; genus Blautia_A. The sequence continues at coordinate 999 of CACZPF010000395.1, read as the reverse complement.
CCGCAGTAGAAAAACCATAGTCTCCATCCAGAAGACCTTTTTTGTACACATACGTCGCAATGATCTCGGAACTTCTGAGGTTCAGGTCTGTCTGCAGTGCATATGCTTTTTCAAAGCCGATACTCATAATGTTACCAGCCTGAAGAATGAACTGAATGACTACCATATCCTTGATCGCAGGCCATTCCACTGCTTTGATCTGCTGGAAAATATTGGCACCGTCGATCCATGCAGCTTCCTTCAGCTCCTTACTCGCATTGGATAGGGCAGCCGTATACATGATGGATGCCCAGCCTGCGCCCTGCCAGATACCGCTTATGATATAGATCGGGCGGAAAGCCTCCGGCATGGTCATAAAGTTGATCTGTGTTCCAAGAAGCAGATTGACCGGACCGGTTACCGATAAAAAGATACGGACAATACCGCAGAGAACGATAACGGAGACAAAGTTGGGCATATACAGAACAAGCTGTATTTTCTTCTTTATCCCTGTACTTTCGATCCGGTTCAGCAGAAGAGCCAGAAGGATCGGAATCGGAAATCCCCAGAGCAGGCCGTAGATACTAAGTTTGAGCGTATTGACCAGGTAGCTGATAAAGTCGGGCGATTTAAGAAAACGCTGGAAGTATTTTAATCCGACCCATTTGCTCCCCCAGATGCCTTTGATAGGATTGTAGTTCTTGAAGGCTATGAGAATGCCTCCCATCGGCGCATACCTGAAGATCAGCGTTAATGCTACTGCGGGGAGCATAAAAATCAGATACAGCTGCCAGTGCTGTCTGACGTAGACCAGCGTATTGTGCAGCTTACCGGAAGATTGTGCTTTTCCCCTGGCATTTTCATTCATAAGCCTTTCCTCCTTCCTTATTAATCCCGGTTGATCGTAATAATCTTACACTTGATGTTATTTCCAATGAGGCTTTTTCCTCCGCATTGAATTAAGACAGGATGTTTTGCAAATATGACATTCGATGTGGCATTTGAAGTGATAGTCCAAGC
>CACZPF010000394.1 GCA_902782975.1 uncultured Lachnospiraceae bacterium | reverse complement strand
TGACATATTTGAGGGGAGCCTGAAAGCAAGCTTTCTGCTCCCCTCAAATATGTCATTGCCAAGGGGCTGGATCGTTACAGGGATTCCATGTAGTTCATGTATTTTACGACCATTAAGGCGATTTTGAATGTGATGGCGTCTTCAAATATACGCAGGTCGAGTCCTGTGCTTTTCTGCAGTTTATCCAGACGGTATACAAGGGTGTTGCGGTGGATATACAGCTGTCTGGAGGTCTCGGAGACATTGAGGTTATTCTCAAAGAACTTGTTGATGGTGACAAGTGTCTCTTCATCGAAGTCTTCCGGTGATTTATTATCAAAGATCTCTTTGATAAACATCTTGCAAAGCGGAATAGGAAGCTGATAGATAAGCCGCCCGATCCCCAGGTTGCTGTATGCTACAACGTTTCTGTCGCTGTAGAAGATCTTTCCGACATCCAGAGCCATTCTGGCTTCTTTGTATGATCTGGATACTTCCTTGATTTCGTGTACGATCGTGCCGAGTGCGACTTTGATCTTTCCATCCTTATCTGTATCCAGGTGCTCCTGAATATACTTTGCCGCCTTGCTCAGCTCTTCATACCCTTCGTTTTCCTTCACTTCACGAACAATGATGATATTCTTCTCATCTACAGCTGTGATGAAGTCTCTGGGTCTGCCGGTATAGACGGTGCGGACAATATCCAGTCCGTTCAGCTCTTTTTCATTGTTCATCTCGATCAGGAGGACGACACGGCGGACATCCGTCTCGATATGAAGCTTTTTGGAACGGTTATAGATATCCACAAGGAGCAGGTTATCAAGGAGAAGATTTTTGATAAAGTTGTCTTTGTCAAATCTTTCCTTATAAGCCACGAGCAGATTCTGGATCTGGAATGCAGCTACCTTGCCGATCATAAAGGCAACATCACTGTCGCCCCGGGCAAGAATGACAAACTCCAGCTGCCGCTCGTCAAACACCTTGAAAAACTGATATCCATGGATAACCTGACTCTCTGCAGGGGAATGAACAAATTCAAGAACAAAGTTTTCCAGCTCGTCTTCTACATCATAATTCGTAGCGAGCACTTTGCCCTCTGTATCCATCACACATAGTTCGATCTTCGTGATGGCAGTGAGGCCTTCAACCGTATTCTGCAATATCTGATTTGAAATCATACCTTTTCCTTCCCTCTCTATATGTTGCATCAGTTTTACTGTCATCATTGTATAACAAGTCAGAGAAAAAAGAAAGGGTATTTTAGATATTTTTAATAGTTTTTTGCTCGATATTGCCCAATATTTTTGACTATATGCATAATCACATGTGAACCAATATTTATTTTACACAAAAAATTGACTGTATTTTGTATAATATCACAACCGGTCAACCGCCACACTCCGTATAAAGTATACCACATACCGTCTTTTATTTCAATATTATTTCCAAACTGTTACATTTCTCGCAAATGAGTCCGGCATTTTCTATTGAACCCTACACAATCCCTGTGTTACCATAATAAGGACGGCTCTGAAATTGGTGTACAACAATGATCGATAGAAGGAGGGGGCTGATTATGGGAAAGGGAGTCGTGATGATTACCGGTGCTTCCAGGGGGATCGGCAGGGCCTGTGCACTTCGCTTTGCCATAGAAGGCTACGACCTGGCTCTGTGCTGCCATCACAATACCGCTTTACTAGAAGAACTTTGCTTAATGATCCGGCAGTTATCCGCTGCAGCACCGAAATCTCCACCTGAACCGGTCAGGGTCCTTGCATTTACAGGGGATATGGGAAGCTGGGAGGAAACGCAGGCATTCTTCTGCAAAACACAGCAGGAGCTGGGAGATGTAGACATCCTGATCAACAATGCAGGGATTTCGTACATCGGCCTTCTGACAGATATGCAGCCGGAAGACTGGCAGAAGATCATGGCCTCCAATCTCGATTCGGTCTTTCATACCTGCCGTCTCGCTATTCCGTCTATGGTTCGAAGAAAGGCGGGCCGTATTCTCAATGTTTCATCTGTCTGGGGGTGCAGCGGCGCATCCTGTGAAGCTGCATACTCTGCGTCTAAGGGCGGTGTAAACGCCTTCACCCAGGCGCTTGCTAAGGAGCTTGCCCCCAGCGGCATTGCTGTCAATGCGGTTGCTTTTGGAGCAGTCGATACAGATATGAATGCCGGCTTTTCTTCGGAGGAACGGACAGCCATCAGTGATGAGATTCCTGCCGGCCGGTTCGCTTCTGCAAAGGAAGCGGCAGATCTTCTTTTCCGGCTCAGTCAGATGTCACCATATCTGACCGGACAGGTGATCCGCTATGACGGCGGCTGGCTGTAAAACAAAAGGCATAACCACTTGATGGCTATGCCTTTT
>CACZPF010000393.1 GCA_902782975.1 uncultured Lachnospiraceae bacterium | reverse complement strand
TTCATTTTATTGAAGGTCTGGTCATACATATAGGTACCGGTCAGCCATCCGAGGTTTTCCGGCATTCCGGCTCCAAACATGACCCAGGGAAGGTCGAATACCTTGAGCGCGCCGGTAATGGCGAGGATCAGGCAGGTGCAGAGCACATTTCGAAGAAGCGGAAGCGTGATGTAGCGGGTCCGCTTCAGCCCGTCCGCGCCGTCCAGGGAGGCTGCTTCAAACAGATCCTGGGAAATGTTATTTAGCCCTGTAACCAGTATGACAAAATAAAAGCCGACGTACTGCCACATGACCGGCAGCAGCATGGTGAACAGAAAGTGTGCCTGGTCTTTCCAGTCCAGCCATTCTACGAGCACCTTTCCGCTGGGTTTGACCTCGTAGGGCAATTTTCCCAGATTGAAAAGCAGCTGGTTGACCATGCCGCCCTTATACAGGAAGATGAGGTTGAACATAAGCCCGAGCGCGGTGGCGGAGATGACGATAGGGAAAAAATAAACGGTGCGGAAAAACTGTGCGCCGACGCGGATGGAATCGACCAGCAGTGCCAGGATCAGTGCGATCCCTACCTGAAAAACGATCGTACAGAGAATCAGGATCAGAGTATTTTTCATCGCAACGCGCATATAGGGATCGGTAAACAGGCGCTGATAATTTTCATACCAGGGTTCATTCATTCCTTCCGGAGATCTGCCGAGTCCGCCGATCTTCAGAAAGGTATTGAGGATATTCTGGAAAAACGGGTAGTAGAGAAAAATGAGAAGAAAAACAAAAGCCGGGATCAGGAAGACCAGCAGAGGTGTTTTTCTCTTATAGATCATGGAATTCATCATATCACCGCCCACAATAAGAACCAATCAGACTGAAGTTATGAAAGTCAGATTTTTACAGGTGGAGATCCGCCTGCAAAAGATGTGAAAAAATCACGGCTGCTGCCTGAGCAGCAGCCGTAAGATGGCTTCTTTTGGTTTTCTGTTTATACGATCTGTTTCTGGTAATTTACTATAGTAAACGACAGGTCTTTTCTGTCGTTTATTATAAAATGCTGACTAAAGCGTTTCCTGACACGAAAATCTATGAGTGAGGTACTTTCTTATGTAATTTTCTGTATATCCTTGCGGATGGTTTGGGAAATTTATGTTTTAGTCAGCATTTCATTCTATGTCAGTTGAGTGCAAGTGCGGAAGCGATCGCTTCTTCTGCGGTCATCTTGCCGGTAACGATGTTCTGAACATTCGCGAACAGATCGCCGCGGGCTTCGGCTGTCAGGCTGTCCTGTACAGCGCCTGCAATGGCAGTAATGTTGGCGTTGGCATCGGCTGCGGACTGCTGCAGTGCGTTAAGGCCTGCAGGGCTTGCACCGTTTACCAGAGCGGTCACTTCGGTGGTGACAAATGTGCTCATGACTTCATCTGAGGTGAGCTGGGATACGAAAGCAACAGCTGCCTCACGTTTTTCCGGATCATCCCATGCTTTGCGGGTAATGAAGTAACCCATGGAGATGCCGCCGATGGCTTCGGAAGCGCTTCTCTCGCCCTTGCCGGGGACATAGGCGATGGCAAAGTCGTCAAGATCCGCCGCGTTTGCGGTAAAGTAGCCGACCTTCCAGCTTCCGTCGATCAGGAATGCAGCTTCGCCGGAGTTGAAAAGTTCAACAGTCTCCGCATCGGAGGCAGTCAGTGTATTGGACGGGAAATAACCAGCCTCATAAAGGGCCTTGATATCATTCAGTCCTGCCGCCCATTTGGCAGCGACTTCGTCATCGGCGCTCTGGGGCAGATCCAGATGATTGGCGACCGTGCCGTTATTCATGACCATGAATTCAAACCAGTAATGAGGAACTTCGACCAGAGAGCAGGCGATCGGTGTATAGCCTGCTTCTTTAATTGTTTCGCAGTCTGCCAGGAACTGATCCCAGGTGTAATCCGGGCCGGGAACTTCCACACCGCAGTCGGAAAGGACGGCCTTGTTCACAAACATATTCTCCCAGTAACCGGAAGAGGGAACAGAATACTGTTTTCCATCAGCTGCCACAGCCATCATGCTGCTCTTCATATTGGTCGCATAATCCGGATATTCGGCACGGATCTCATCGATGGATACGACCTTGCCGGCGGAAATAAAGGGTTCTGCATCGGCATTGGTAAAGTAGAAAAGGACATCGGGTTCGGAACCGGTCTCAAAGTCTGTCAGGACTTTTGCCTTCCATTCTTCGTTGGAGGTTGCGCTTCCGTCATTAACCTTATTGCCGGTAGATTCTTCGTAAGCTTTTACGGCCGCTTCAAAGTTGGCGCGGTTTCCGTCGTCGCCGCCGTAGGATGTAACAACATTCAGGACCGCGCCTTCGGCAAAAACAGTTGCGGTGCAGGGGCAGACGGCCATTACGGCTGCCAGAGTAAGAGCTGTCAATCTTTTCATCTTTTTTTCCTCCTGTATGATCGTTTGAATAGGTCTTTGTGATACCGCTTCTTGCAAGTCACTGTCTGTATTATAGGAGAAAATCGGAAGAATCAGAAGAGTTGTGCTTGCCTTTTCTTGTCTCTTGTTGGGCATTCAGAATGATCTTTTTTCCGCCCGTTAGTCCGTGACCGGAAATCTCACCCGGGCCAGGATACGCTGCGGGGCACACTGGGTCAGGAACAGTTCGCCTTCGCTGCCATAGAGGAGTTTCAGACGCTGACGGACATTCCGGAGCCCGATCTGTCCGGATATTCCGGTATCTTCAACGGGGGAGGCAAGCATCTCGTCGATGGATGCGCGGTCCTCGGGACTTATGACCCCGTCATGTTCCACTTCCAGAAGGATGTGATCCTGATCTTTTTTTGCCCGGATGCACATATTTCCTCCGTGCTGTTTGGAGAGATCGTGTTCCACGGCATTTTCCGTGAGCGGCTGGAGGATCAGGCGGGGAACCATCAGATCCAGGATATCCTCATCGATCTCCCTGACGACCTGGAGCCTTTCCCCCAGCCGTTCGTGGATGATATAGAGATAGGCATCCACATACTCCAGTTCCTCCCGCAGATGGATCTGGCTGCGGCCGTCCCGGCCCAGGGCGCCGTCCATCATGACGGAAAGCGCCTCGATCATGGCGCCGACCCTTTCGTCGCCTGCAAGGCGGGCTTCCCAGTTGATGATCTCGAGCGTATTGTTCAGAAAATGCGGGTTGATCTGCATCTGCAGAGCTTTTACACGTGCCTGCTGAAGAGCCTGCTGTTCCAGAATGGAGCGCTCAAACTGATTTTTCAGCTCCCTGGACATTGTATTGAAATTTTCAAAGAGAGTCTCAAATTCCCGGCTGATCGCCTTCGTCTGTATCGTATAATCCCGCTCTCCGTTTTTCAGGCGGCTGTAGGCATCCACCAGTGTTTCGATGGGCCTGGTCACCTGGCGGCGGAACAGAAAGACAACGGACAGCAGAAGAGGAAGAACCAGAAGCACGATAAAAAGTGCCGCCATACGGATCTGCGGGTTATCTTCCCAGAATCTGAACAGAGGAACAGCTGCGGAAAGAACGATCTGGTGGCCGCCAGCCGTGCCTTCGAACTGAAGCCAGTTGCTGCCTGAGCGGATGCCGGTTTCATCCGGAGAGAGAACAGTATCAGAAGAGAAGCCTGCGGTATCGGGAGAGGAAGTTCCTGAAGATTCCCGTCTGGCGTCTGGCGAAGAGGGAGATCGGACGGAACGGAGCATCCCTTCCTGATCCAGCATCAGATCCTCATCGATATGCAGGACCGGTACGCTGATCGGACGTACAGACAGAAGAGACTGGAAGAGCAGCTCCTTATCGCACAGAAGAACGATGGTTGCATAAGGATTAAAGCGGCTGTCCAGCAGATTCCGGGCGATATAAAGTTCACCGTTATATTCAAGAAGAAGAATATTCGTATCTACATCGTGCATTTTTTCTAGCACGTCCGCCTCGATCGTTTCACGGTATTCCTTCTGCGTACTGTAGCCGAAGTCGCCGCGGCTTGCAGCATACGGGCGCACATCGATATCTTCCCAGAAACTGAGAAAAGCCGCGGGGATCCGTTCATTCCAGGTGAAGTTCTGATTCAGGTAATCCGTCACGGTACGGTAAAGAGCCGCACTGTCCCCGTCGCGTAAAAAGAGGCGGTAGGCGTTTCGCACGACACCGTCGTAAGATACGGTCCGCGAGGCTTCGAAAAGATCGTCCAGGCGGATCACGATCTGATCGACAGCGCTCTGGGCGCGGGTGGTCAGTTCCTGTCTGGCGGAACGTTCATAGCTTCTCTTAAGAAGTGTACCTGAGAACACCATGAGGCACAGGATGGGAAGGATCCAGCACAAGAGGACCGCGATCAGAAGAAGGGACCGCAGGGATCCGGGCTGTTTTTTTCTTTTCATCATGATCCTCTCCTTTTGTATGATCCTGAACGACAACGATCTGTCAGAGCTTCAGCAGTTCTTTCCAGGCGGCGATATAGCTGTCCGCCTGAGCAGCGCTGCCTGCTTCGGCAGCCATCCGAAGAAGCGGCTCTGTGCCGGAAAAGCGGCAGATGACCCAGCTGCCGTCTGTAAAATAAAGCTTTACGCCGTCTTCACGGGTTATATGATCGATATCCTTCAGACCGGGGAAAAGTTTTTCTTCAAACAGTTTTTCTTTCAGTTTTTCCTTGTATTCTGGTGTCATGGAAAAGTCTGCTTCCTGGTAGAACAGTTTGCCAAACCGGCCTGTGATCTCCTCATAAAGTGCGGAAAGGGACTTGCCGGTGACAGCAAGCATTTCCGTCAGGAGGGCGGCGGCATAGATACCGTCTTTGCCGGAGATATGTCCGCGCACGGCGAGCCCGCCGGAACTTTCTCCTCCTATGATGGCATCCGATCCGGCCATTTTTGCGGAGATATATTTAAAACCCACCGGGACTTCATAACACTGCTGGCCGAAGCCTTCCGCCACACGGTCCAGGAGATGGGTGGTGGAATTGTTGCGCACGCAGGGACCGTTCCAGTGGCGGTACCGGACCAGATAATAATACAGCAGTACCAGAAGAGTATTGGGATGGACAAATTCTCCCTTTTCATCGATCACACCCAGGCGGTCCGCGTCGCCGTCGGTGGCAATGCCGAGATGGCAGTTCCTGTCGGTCACTACATAGGACAGGGGAGTCAGTGTTTTTGCGTTCGGCGCCGGGAGTTTTCCGCCAAAGAGGGTGTCGTGCCGGTCATGGATGACTTCCAGATCACAGCGGCAGGTTCCGAGGATCGTACGAAGACTGGTCTGACTTACACCGTACATCGGATCCAGGGCGATCTTAAGCCTGGCTTTCCGGATTGCATCGGCATCTATAAGAGAAAGGATGCTGTCAATGTATTCGTTGGCGGTATTGTCCTCCCGGATCATGCCGAGGGAGAGCGCCTTATCATAGGAAATATCCGGTATCTGTCCGGGGTCGATTCCCGCGATCTCATTTTCAATCTTTCCGGTCACTGTCTGGTCCGCATCGCGCCCACCGGCAGTAAAGATTTTGATTCCGTTGTAAACAGCCGGATTGTGGCTGGCTGTGATCATCATGCCGTAGGGCATTTTCTGAGTTTTCACCGTATACATGATCAATGGTGTCGGAGAAGAACGGTTGATCATCAGGACTTTAAAACCATACCCGCACAGAACTTCCGCCGCCCAGTGAGCGGACTCTTTTGACAGAAAGCGGCGGTCATACCCTGCGCAGATCTCGCATCCGGAGCGGCCCTCTTTTTTCATCAGACTGCAAAGTCCTGCAGTCAGCAGACGGATATTGGATCTGGTAAAATCATCCGCAATGACGGCGCGCCAGCCGCCGGTACCGAATCGAATCATAAATACTCCTTTTTGATTCCCATAACAGCTTCTGCATGGCATATGCTGCCGGCAGGAAGAACCGGCAGGAGAGATACTTTTTTTCCGTCGGCAGTCAGGGAGAGGACGCCCTTTTCCACGCCGTCCGGATTTGTTACATGAATATAATATGTGCTGCCCCGCCATTTCCGTGTGACGGAAAATTCTTTCCAGTCCGACGGAATGCAGGGATCGACGTGAAGACCGTCAAAACCAGGGCGTATGCCCAGAATATACTGAGTGGCGGCATAGTAAGCCCAGCCGGACGAGCCGGTCATAAAGGGATGACGGGCTGTACCGAAGGCTGTATGATCCCTCCCTACAATAAACTGACAGTAACTGTAAGGTTCGGATTTCCGGACTTCGATCCGGTCATTCTGAAGTGCCGGACACAGGGCATTATAGAATTTCATGGCACGGCTTCCCCTGCCGAGGACCGCCTCGGCACACCAGGCCCAGGGATTGGGGTGGGAGAAGATGGCACCGTTTTCTTTCAGTCCGGGATAGACCCGGGTGACAAATCCGATGCCGTCGTCCGGCCGGGTATAGCAGGGAGCATTCAGCATCAGGCCGTATTCCGTATACAGGTACCGGTCTACGCTGTCCATGGCAGAAATACCCTGCTCGTATGTGGCTGCACCGCTTATGACGGCCCAGGTATTGGATTCCATATGTACCCGGCCTTCTTTATCTTCTTTGGTTCCGATCTTCCGGTTATCTGCCGTGATACCGCGGATAAACCACTCTCCGTCCCAGAGGATCTGCCGGCATCGTATCCGTATTTCTTCAGCAAGTGAATCGTAGTGCCGCACATCCTGTTCTCTTTCAAGCGCATATGCCAGGTCACGGAAATTGCCGATCGCCCAGAGATGGAGAAAGCTTACCATGGCGCTTTCGCCTCCGCCCAGATTCAGGCAGTCGTTCCAGTCCGCGCGAAGGCCTTTGCAGATCCCGTTCCGGCCGGTTTCCCGGGCGGAGAATTCCAGAATGCGCTTCAGATGTTCATAGACGCTGTCTTCCCCTCCGTCCGCATAAGTGACTGATACGTCCGCAAAAGACAGATCGCCGGTCTCCCGTATATATTGAACGACAGAAGATACCAGCCACAGAGCGTCGTCCGCGCAGGCATCCTTGATGCCATGAATGATCTGGCTCTTTTCCGGGGTCGGAATGACCGTAGGTGATCTGAAGGATTGCTGTTTTTGCTCCGGTTCAAACCAGCGGGGTTCAAAAAGATGCAGACCGTATCCTTCCCTTGTCAGAGCACGCAGAAGTTCGATCAGACGGGCACGGCATTTTTCCGGATCGGAATGCGGGACCATCATGGCGTCCTGTGCCGTATCGCGGTACCCCAGCCCTACTCGCCCGCCCACTTCGATAAAGGAAGTAAAACGGGAGAACAGGACGTTGATCTCGCTCTGGTAAAGGTTCCACAGATTGATCTCGGTGTTCATGCCTTCGTTCGGCGTGCAGATCTGGAGGGCAGAGAGTTTTTTATCCCAGTATTCTGCAAGACGCCGGAATTCCTCATCTGCCTTTTGAAGGGTATATTTTTCCCGCATGGCCTGCCCGGAAGAGACAGGGCCTTCACCCAGCAGGAAAAGGAGCCTCGCTTCCTCACCGGGGGCCAGCGTCAGCGTCTTTTTCAGGCAGCCACAGTGGTTTCCGCCCTTCATAAAGCTGCCGGTACAGATCCCTGTCTCGACGACCAGAGGATCGCGCTCCGTGCGGTAAGGGCCGATAAAGCTGCCGCGCAGGCAGTCAAATCCGTCCGGTTCAAAAGAAGAGGTAAAGAACTGATAACCGTCCTCTTCATAATAAAGATCATGTTCGATCACGCCATCTTCACAGCGGCTTCCCGCGGCATAAAGGCTCATCTGGAAGTTGCGGTTATCCATATCGATCTGATGAAAGCTGAATTCCAGATAGGAAAACACCGAGATGGTCCGGGGCCTGCCGCTGTCGTTTTTCAGACGGACATCCCAGATCTCTACCGGATCGTCCATGGCGACAAACAATGTCTGGCTGGCGGATATTCCGCTGTAGGTGGAGAGATATTTAACATAGCCAAGTCCGTGCCGGCAGGAATAGAACTCTTTCGGTCTGCCCACCGGCTGCCAGGAGACGGACCAGTAGTCCCCGTCCTCCTCATCGCGAAGATAAACATAGTGTCCGGGTCCATCCATCGGCACCCCGTTCGGGCGGAAGCGGGTGATGCGGTGATATTCCGGGCTCTTATAAAGCAGATACCCGCCCGCGGTATGATTAAAAACACCGTACATATCACCGGTGCCTATATAATTCGTCCAGGATACGGGGAGATCTACCCGGTCGATCACATATTCCCGATTCCTGTTGTCAAAATGGCCGTACTGCATAAGAAAGCTCCTCCTTCTGGCAACAGTATACGAAAAATAAGTTTAGAAAGAAAGGTCTGAAGCTGCCTCTTTTTGTCTGCTCTTGTTATGCATCCCGCTTCCGGCCGGCGTGTTCTCTGGTTTGAAGCTGCTTACGGTAAACGGCAGGGGTGACGCCGTATTCTTCGGTGAAGGCTCTGTAAAAGAACCCTTTGTTGTGGTAGCCTGCCATTTCCATGATCTCCTCGATGGACTCGTCGGTGTATTCCAGCAGGTCCCGGGCGGTTTTCATGCGTACATGGATCAGGTAGACGGAATAGCTTTTGCCGGTAAATTCCCTGATCAGACGATTGAAGTAGTTTTCCTGGTAATGAAAGACGGCAGAAAGATCGCTGAGCCGGATATCCTGGTAATGAATGTACATGTACCGTTTTACTTCCTGGAACAGATATTCTCTGTACTGATTTCTCACATCCTTCGAAAAGGAGAACTGATAATTTGTCACAAGATAATCCAGAAGACGGATAAAATACCCCTGGATGACTACCATATATCCGGTCTGTTTGGCCTTATATTCTTCCAGGATCAGCGAGTAGATATCGCTGATCTTCTTCTGTTCGGAAGTAATGGTGGGAGAAAAACGCAGCATCTGTTCACTGTTTTTTTCTTCCATCAGGCATTTCCTGAGAAAGCC
>CACZPF010000392.1 GCA_902782975.1 uncultured Lachnospiraceae bacterium | reverse complement strand
TACGATGAAAACGGCAATTATGTCGGCGAAAGCTGGCCCGGGCTGTTCGAGGGCTCGATGGAGCATTACGATGCCAACGGTCAATATGCCGGGTATAGTGATCGCGGTGTGTTCGCTGATCAGATACACCACAATGCCAACGGACAGTATGTCGGCGACACATGGTCAGGCATAGCGGACGGGCATAAACTCCACTATGATACCAACGGTTATGCCGGGGACAGCTGGAACGGTTTTCTTGGCACAACGCTTACTGATCTGGACGACGGCGCATTTGATGATCACGATCCATTTTAAGCTGATTTTTCCTGATAACTTATCAGGGATCTCAGATATGGCCGTATCACCCGGATAGTTTATCCACCTAACAAAAGAGGCTGACTTTCTCCGGAATTTTCCAGAGAGAGTCAGCCTTTTTATTCCTTCAGTAAGTTAACCAGTTACTATCCTTACTCAAACCAGCTGAAAATCCAATCAATACTGGCACAGGATCTGTTACAGCATTTCTGCCATATAGGCATAGGCGAATAACGCTTTCAATCCGGTGCAACACCCAGTTCCCGCATTCTTGCTTGAAGGAGGCGGACGTTCAGCTTTCTGGGTTGTACTGACTGCTGGATGCACAATGCAGCTGCAACGCCTGCCGCTTGGCCCATATTGGCGCAAATCGGCATGGCGCGGTAGTTTGAATGAGCTAGGTGCGTTCCAGAGATATTGCGGCCTGCTAACAATAATCCGTCAATCTTTTGTGGCACAAAACATCCATAGGGGATAGTATATCCTTTTTTCTGGGCAAATGATTCCTGCTGACCGGTAATATCTAAACCTGCTCCGGTTAAGCCATGCACATCGAAGTTGAAATGCAGATTTGCCGCAGCCCAGTCATCAAATACCCGCGCCTGAGCTATATCTTGCTCTGTAATTGTTTTTTCACCAACAAAGTGCCTTGTTTCGCGTACGCCAATATAAGAGGCCGTCTTAATTGGATAGGCATTTTCAAAGCCTGGCGCAAATCTTTTCAGAAACTTAACAATCTGTTCGATCTGCTTCCGACACAAAACCTGTGCCTTAGTCAGATCTTCCGCTTTAGTACCATCAACTTGTGTACAATTCGTCATATTCAGAATTACACATCCTGGAAAGACTGTCGGATATATAAGAACATGTCCCATTGGAGCGGATAAATGCTCCCGTGCCAGCTGCTGCAGACTGCCCTGCGGCAGTATCCAATCCTTCTCAAATTCTGTAACGTATGTGATTTTGCTTCGATCCACTCCTCCCAGTTGAAGCATCAGCGTCATAGGCTGCATCATACCGTCGGATTCCCGGCCCAGGATGTATTCTGCCCCCGCACGCGCTGCAACATCGCCGTCACCTGTGCAATCTACCACCAGTTTTGCCAGAATTGCCCGTCGTCCGTCTTTGCTTTCAGTTACCACACCGCAGATCTGATTGCCTTCCATAATAGCATCAACTGCATGAGTATAAAGGCAAATGCTAACGCCCGCATCCAAAAGGGTTTCAAGCATCCATGTCTTCAGGTATTCATGATTGATCAAAGGATAATAGGAGAGATCTTCAGGCGCATATGCCACTTTTGTATGCTCGACAATCTCCTGAAACATACCGCCTTTTGTTGAGCCGGTCCAATGGCTCATCAAACCGGTCGTGGCAACGCCGCCCAAATCGCCCGACTGTTCAATCAGCATTGTTTTTGCGCCTTCGCGCGCAGCTGACAAAGCTGCGCAAAAACCCGCGGGGCCACCGCCAGCGACCAAAATATCTGTTTCAGCCGCAATCGGAACTTCCCGTGCGGATTCATAATAAACTCTCATTTTTCTCCTTGCATGATGGTTCAGCTGTTCAAATGCGGTTTTCCTGGAAATACGGTTTGGTCAAATCATAAAATTCATCAAACAGACTGTCAAATACCGGATCAGTGGCAAAAGTCGGCTTACGGCAATAATCTGTAGCGATAGCACCACGGCGGCAAAGAATGCGCTTCTCATAGGCGATGATCATTTCCACATTCTGCCGGATGTGATTGAGGATGGGCAGCAGAACTGAACCATGCAATTCCATAGCTTTCTTTCTATTTCCGGAAACATAGTTATCATAAATCAGGCGATACAGATCGCACATGGAAGATCCGGGCATAGCGCCAATAGCTCCACGGTCAAAGCATTCAATAAACTGGTATCCGGCATTGCCGATGAGGACCTTTGCGCTGTTTTTGGAAATCCGTAGCAATTGAGAAATATAGCCTCCTGCAGGTTTGCATTCAATTTTGTAGTAAAGATTGCCGCCGGTTTCTTCCTGCAATCTGGCCATAACTTCCGGGGCAATAGCAACGCCGGTTTGCTCCGGTGCATACTGAACCACGACTGGGATATCAACAGCTTTACAGACCATTTTCATGTGGTCATATATAGCCCCTGCACCGGGTTTCATAAAAAACGGCGGAAGCAGCATCAAGCTATCTGCGCCCCATTCCTGATACTGCCTGGCGCGTTTGACGGCCACCTCGGAGGAATGCTGTGTAACAGAAATGATGGATGGAATTCCTTTTTCATGGCATGCTTTTACAACAACGTGGACCATTTTTTCGGCTTCTTCATCGGAAAGTTTATAGTACTCTCCGGCAATGCCAAACAACGTTGCTCCGTGTGCACCATGATCTGCCAGCCAGAATATCTCATTCTGAAGGCTGTCGTAGTCCACCTCTCCGTTTTGTGTAAAGGGTGCTGCGATAATAGGGCAAATACCTTTCAGTTCCATAATCAATCCTCCGCTCTTGTCAAGTAATCCAGGTCGCAGCCCTGATCAGCCTGCTGCACATGATCGATAAAATTACGCACAAATCCACGTTTGATATCAGGATGCCCTTTTGGCCTGAAATCTCTCAGCCTTTCTGCAATTTCTTCATCGCTCAATTCTACTTCGATCAGGTTTTTGTCTGCTTCAACATGGATGATATCTCCATCGCGAACTGCCGCCAAAGGACCTCCTTCCTCCGATTCGGGTGAAACATGAAGGATCACTGAGCCAAAACAGCCGCCGCTCATTCGTGAATCTGTAACCCTCAGATAATCATCAATCCCTTTTTTATGCAGTTTCGGCGGCACCGGCAGATAATTGCCAAATTCAGGCATTCCCGGTGCCCCTTTGGGGCCGTAACCACGCAGGACGATCACGGTATTTTCGTCCACGTCAGAATTCTCATCTGCCAGCCATTTTTCCGCCACAGACAAGTCATCAAACACCTTTGCCGGTCCTCTGTGATGCATCAGCCTTTCAGTTGCCGCACTTCGTTTAATAACGCATCCATTAGGCGCAAGATTTCCTTTCAGGATGCACATACCGCCCACTGGGGATATCGGATCATCTTTGGAACGGATCACTTTCCGATCATAAGCATAATCAAATTGCAACAGGTTTTCACCGACAGTTTTGCCTGTTACGGTCATACATGACAGGTCTAATTTGTCCTGCAGTTCCTTCATCACAGCGGGTACACCGCCGGCATTATGGAATTCGGCACCAACGGGATTCTCACCATGGGGTTTGACATTTACCAGGAGAGGAGTGTCGTTGCTGATACGGTCAAATTCCATCAGATCAATATCAAATCCCGCACGATGCATAATAGCCTTCAGATGAATCAGCAGATTTGTTGATCCGCCGCATGCCATAAGCACACGAATCGCGTTCCTGACAGAGGCAGGGGTAATAATGTCATGTACACAAAGATTTTCATCCACCATCTCCACGATCCGCCTGCCTGTCTTTTCCGCAAAACGCATCTTTTCTGCAGAAACGCCAAGGCACGCTGCACTGCCAGGCAAAGCCATCCCCATCGCCTCCGCAACAGTCTGGCAAGTATTGGCAGTACCCATAATAGGACACGCTCCAACACTGCCATAGAGGCAGCCTGCCCGGCTCATCATTTCTTCCCAGGTCAATTCTCCCGAAATGTAACGATTATAAAGCCTGAAGGTATCCGTCCCACAGCACAGGGTTTCTCCCTTATAACTGCCTGGCAGCATAGCCCCGCCCGGAAGAAAGATTGTCGGCTTATCAACCGTTACGGCTGCCATCAGCTGAGCTGGGACGTTTTTATCACATCCGCCGATCAGTACGATGCCGTCAAATGGATGGCGAGCCGCGAGCTCCTCAGTTTCAATCGCCAGCAGATTTCTGTAGATCAAGCTCGATAAATCAAAGAAAACCTCACAGATCGACAACGTATTGACTTCAAGTGGAAATCCGCCTGCAGCCCACACTCCACGCTTTACCCCTTCTGCCAAATTGCGGAAGTGCAGGTGTCCCGGATTTGTTTCGCCCCAGGTATTGATAATGCCGATAATAGGCTTGGAAATATCAATATCCGTATACCCCATAGATTGAAGCAATGCGCTTCGAAGCAATTCCTGTCGGTTATGTGGATGTTTCCACACGGCGGAACTGTTGTTTTTCACGCTTATCAGCCTCCCTTATAATCCATAATCCGCTGCCGGTTTTGATAGAAGCGTTGCCCCTCCGTCAGCAAGGAGTATATTTCCCGTTACAGATGCTGCTGTCGGTGACGCATAGAAGACGACCATTTGACCGATCTCCTCAGGCTGTGCCCAGCGTTTAAGAGGAATCAGGTGGTCTGTAGAGTGCTGATCGATCTTTGTTGTACGCGGTGTAGCTGTCCACCCCGGCGCAATACAATTGACGCGGATACCGTATTTTGCATATTCTGCCGCAGCGTGACGTGTCAGCTTGCACAGTGCCGCCTTGATAGACCCATAAACGGAAGCCCCCGGAAGTTGCTGAAAGGCATTGCTGGATGAAATGATTACGATACTGCCACAGCTTTTGCTGTTCTTCATTACTGCTGCCGCTGTCTGGACGCAGAAATATGCAGACTTGAAGTCTACACCAACCAGATGGTCGAACATCTCTTCGGTCGTTTCCTCAAAAGGCGAAATCTGCGTGATGCCGGAATTGTTCACATACAGATCAAGCCCTCCCAACTGGCGAACGCCTTGATCAAACAGATGATGTATCTGATCCACGCGTGTCAGGTCCGCCTGGATCATATACGCTTTTCCCCCTGCCGCTTCGACCATACGACAGGTTACTTCCGCGCCGGCTGACGAAGAGTGATAATGCACTACGACATCATAACCTGCCTTGCTCAATTCCACGGCAATTCCCTGCCCTATCCCAACGCCTGCCCCTGTCACGATTGCGCGTTTCCGTTCCATACCAAAGATCCTTTCCGAATTATTCCTTGACAGCGCCGCCTGTCAGACCTGCCACCATGTACTTCTGGAATACCAGGAACAATAGCAACACTGGCAGTGACGCCACCACCGAAATGGTCATCATGCCTGCGTAATCAAATCCAAACTCTCCCAGGAATGTTTCAGAAATTCCCACCGGCAACGTTTTCAGCGGTGTTTTTGTCATAATTACCAGACCGAGCATATAGTCGTCCCAGCTCATCAGAAAAGCATAGATGCCCACGGCGAGCATACCGGGTTTAAGAAGAGGAAGAACAATGCGCATCATCGTCATGAAACGGCCGCAGCCATCTACTTTTGCCGCCTCGTCCAACGACCTTGGCACACTGTCACAGAATGATTTGAGCATCCATACCGACAGTGGCAAGGACATTGCGACATCTGCCAGAGACAGACCGTGGTAGGTGTTCATCAGTTTGAATTTTGAAAAGAACTCATACAGTGAAATGATGATTACTACCGTTGGAAACACCTGAGCAGATAAGGTGATTGTCATAATTGCCTTGCGGCCCGGATAGTGGAAGCGAGAGAGCGAATAACCTGCAAACACAGAGAAGACCAGATCGATTACTACCGTCATCGATGCTACAATGAAGCTGTTCAGGATATACTTCATGTACTTGGCATTGCTGAATACTGCTTTATAGCTCTCAAGCGTTGAGAAGGTAGGATATAGCTGCGGAGGCAATCGCATGAGCACGCTGTTATCCTTCAGGCTTCCTATAAACATCCAGTAAATTGGAAACAGGAATAGCGCCAGCAGGAGTATAACGAGAAGATATATGAGGAGTGTTTTGAAAGGAGACCTTCGATTGATCATAATACAGCCTCCTCATTCATAATCAAAGCGTTTGGAAACATGATTATAAATCGTGACCCCGGTTCCTAACAGCAACATCCAAATAACACCTACTGCCGCGCCTGCACCCAGATTGCGGCTGGTAAATGCCAGCTTATACGTCGCTATAGACATTGTGGTCGTCATTTTCATTGGCCCGCCCTGTGTCATATTCATGATAATGGTGAATTGCTGAAAAGACGACATGACGCAGGTAATAATTGTGTTGCCCAGCACTGTCTTGATGCCGGGCAGCTTAACCCGGAAGAACGTCTGAAAGGCATTCGCCCCGTCAATGGCTGCCGCTTCCACCAGGTCCTGATTGATTGACTGGAGACCGGCCAGAATCATCACCAGCATGTAGGGGGTTTGTCTCCATACCACAGCAATGATAACGGTCACCATTGCCAAACTGGGGCTTTGCAGCCATTGCATATTCGGGTCAGCAATTAAACCGATCCTTGAAAGTACAAAATCAATTAATCCGTATTGAGCATTGAACAGCCACGACCACAAAAGAGCTGTAACGATCGAAGGAATCGTCCAGGACATTAAAAACAAGGAACGAAACGCATTACGCCCGCGAATATTCATGTTCAGCAGCAGTGCTATGCACATACCGATGACTAATTCCAAACCGACAGTCCCAACGGTAAAAATCAATGTGCGAAATAGCTGAGACAGAAAACCTTCTTCAAAAATGGTCACATAGTTTTCAAAACTATTCCAGGTCGGCCCTTTTTTGATAGAAGCGTAGGTATAATTGTAAAAACTCATGACAATGCTCTTGGCAATCGGAAACAGGATTACCAAGGAGAAGACTGAAAAGGTGGGGAGCAACAGCGCATACCCAAATAAGTGATCTTTCCACTTCTCACTGATTCCCTTATGGGGCCGCGCGTTAATGACAGCCTTAGTCAATAAAATCCCCCCTTGATCTGAAGAATCGATAACCTGCGGGGGTATGCGTAAACCGCATACCCCCGTTTGTTGGGATACGGCATTAAGCCGCTAATGTATTATTTGCTGTACAGCTTTGTCAGGGTCGCCGCGGTATCCTTCACGACGGTATCGGCATCTTCGAGACCGATGGTCAGGCGCTGAATGCCTTCGGCAATCGCTTCCATAGCGGGTACGAAGTTAGCACTCTGTACCGGCAGGGACTTTGCGCTTCCGGCCATTTTGTAGAACACAGCCGTTGTGCCTTCCAGGTTCTGGAAGTAGGGCAATGCTTCGACACTGTAGCGAGCGCAGATAACACTGTTATGCTGAGTGTAGATTTCCATGCCTTCGGGGCCGGTCAGGTAATCCACCAGCAGCGCGCATTCTTCGGGATGCTCTGTATTGGCAGAAACAATGAGGTGATGGTCAGAAGTGATCGTAGAGGTTTCGGGAATATTGGTGACCTGCAGATTCACAGCGCTGAAATTGACGACCTGAGACGGTGCGTCAATGTGGAACGCGGCTTGGCCGTTGCCAAACAGCGAACGGTTGTTGACTACCTGCAGACCAGTGGCGATGACGCCTTCCTTAACCAGATCCTGAAGCTCCTTATATGCCGCTACCGTACCCTCGGAATAGAAACCGATGGAACCGTCCTCAGCATAGAAATCAGCGCCGTGCGCCCAGATATAGGGCAGCACACCATAGCCGGCATTGGCCAGCACCTGAGTGCCCAGGCAAATGCCGTATACCGTGTTGCCTTCTGCATTCGTACCCAGCTTTGCAACATCACGGGCCATCTGGATATACTCGGCCCAGGTCGTAGGAACATGATTATAACCCGCAGCGGCCAGCAGGTCCATATTGCAGTAGAGGCCGAAAGGCTGCATGATCCACGCGGCAGAATAATGCTTGCCGTCAATGATCGTGCCTTCCATTGAACCGGTGTAGAAATCTGCGATCTTCTCTTCATCAAAAAGTTCTTCGAGAGGTTTCACGGCATCCAATTCGCACAGTGCCGCAACCCACTGATTGGACACCTGGGCAACATCCGGGGAGTCGTCGTTGGCGGCGCGGTTAAGCAAGGAAGTGTTGACGGCGTCGTAGTTGCTTTCCGTCACCTCAACGGTGATCCAGGGATATTTGGCTTCGAATCCTTCAATCATAGCATTGAAGGCCGGTGCTGTGGTTGTTTCAGCAGCACCCCAGCACAAGAATTCAATTGTAACCGGAGCATGGTCTTCTGCAACAGCCAAGACAGTCAGGGAGCAGAGCATTGTCAGTGCCAACATGATTGCCAACAGTCTTTTCATCGTCTTTCATCCTTTCTTTTTTTGAGGATTCATTGCAGAGAAGGATTGAAACTATTATGTTTCATTTGTTTCATTTATGCTGTGCAATGTTTCCTCGATTAACTCTATTCTAACATATATTCATTAAATGTCAAGAGAATAAATGCTCAATTTGACTAAAATTTTTCCATAAATTACAGCCAATATTGTTGATAATGAAATTTATGAAACGTTTATTGTTTCATATTTGTCAATTATTATTGCGGTTTGCTCGTAAATATGATATGATACATCTGATACTATACTGGAAGAGGGGTAAACATGAAATCTGTAACCATTCGCGACATAGCACAGGCAGCGGGCGTATCTCCCAGTACAGCATTTCGTGCACTGAATGACGAAAACCTGGTTAAGCCTGCCACAAGAGCCAAAGTCATTGCAGCAAAACAAATGCTCGAAGACGAGATGACGACACACAAAGAAAAGCCTCAGGACAATAAATCTGTTGGCATCATCATACCGGTTTCAACAGCTAATGATTTATCCGGCCGTCCTTCAATGTTTACAATGATAGGCAATTTTCTATCCGAATTATCTGCCAACGGCATCAGCAATACCATGCTTGTCTTCGACGAAAAAACAATGTCAGTAAACGATCTGTTCCATAACGCAATGGATGGTTATCTGGTGGCAGATACCAGCGAAGAACAGGAAAATATCATTATCCCGGCTTTATCCAATGCTTCATTGCCCTGTGTATTGGTAAACAGACGCGCTGACGCCCCCTTCGTCAGCAGCGTAAACATCGATGATAAAACTGCCTGCGCCGATGCAACCGCATATCTGATCAGCTTAGGCCATCAACGGATCGCCTTTTTGGGCGGCAGAAAAAACTATCAGAATACCAAGCGCAGGCTGCTTGGGTATCAGATGGCAATGCAGGATGCCGGGCTGGCATTTACAGACGAATACGCATTATTTGGCGATTACAGCGAATCATCAGGCTATGCCATGGGCGATGCCTTGCTGAAAATGCTGCGCCGTCCAACAGCAGTTATCTGTGCTTCGGATCCTATAGCTATAGGTTGTATGCACAGAATGAAGGACGCAAGCCTTGCCCTGCCCGAAGACTGCTCCATTATTGGCTTCGGCGACATTGAAAGCTGCAGACTTGTGACTCCCAATCTGACAACGATTGCTCAACCCAGCAGAGAGCTTGGCATGATTGCTGCAAAAACCCTGATTCAGATGATGAATTACCCGGCTATTATCAACCAGCAGCTCATGTTACAAACCCGGCTGGTAATACGCGAATCCACAAGCGCACCAAAGTAGCTGCTGTTTCCAAATAAAAGGGCGGAAGGTGATGCGTGATGAAATTCTGGGTTGGTTCAATAGCACGCTTCGGAGGGCAGGGGATTCTGTGCTGCTCCATTACTTCGTCCGGTATCCATTGCGAATCCGTCTATACTGCCTCGCTGATTCAACATGGCTGATAAAAAGCAGAATCAATAATCACCTTTTTTCTACGGGTTCGGGAACTGATGCTTTCGCTTTTTCGGGCCAGATCACTGAGTTTTCAGTAGATGGCAGCAATCTGGTGCCCGTAGCCGCACAATCAACCAAAGGCAATGCCCATGCCATAAAATGAGCGCTTTCTTTTTGCCGCCAACTATCAAACCGGCTCGCTTGCGGTGATGCCGTTATCACCGCTTCTTGAGCCTGTCAGTCAGCTTATTCCATTTAGTGGATCCGGCCCTGATCAGGAGCGTCAGAAGCATAGCCATACGATGAAAACGGCAATTATGTCGGCGAAAGCTGGCCCGGGCTGTTCGAGGGCTCGATGGAGCATTACGATGCCAACGGTCAATAT
>CACZPF010000391.1 GCA_902782975.1 uncultured Lachnospiraceae bacterium | reverse complement strand
TTCCTTCTTAAAGGATCTCGATGACGACCGTCTCTTTTGGCATCGCCTGGCACGCCAGCCGTACTCCTGCTTTTATTTCTTCTTCTGTCAGGTGCACCCTGTCCATAGTCATCACCGGCAGGTTTCCCTTGATTACTTTAATCTTGCATTTGCCACAATTTCCATGTCCTCCACAAGGTGTCGTAACAGAACAGCCGCTTTCTCTGCTCGCAGCTGAAACTTGTTTTCCCGGTTTACAAATCATGGCAGTCATCTCCTTTACCTGTCAAAAATCTGTTTTCCCCTGTTTACTCTATCTCGATTTCAGCTGTTACTCTTTCATCCATACAGGAACCGCCGGCATAGATAAGATACCTGCCGGGTTCTATGATCTTCTTTTTTTCTGATTCGACATAAATCTCCAGATCACAGGGATCTACGATAAATTCTGCTTTTCTCGTTTCGCCCGGGGCAATGTCGTGAAGGCGCTCAAACCCGATCAGCCGCCGGATGGGATGGACTGTCCGGGACTCTGAAATGCGCCGGATATACAGCTGTGCCACTTCATCACTCTTCGCTGTGCCGGTATTCTTAATGTCTGCAGATACTTTAAAGCCGCCGCCGTCTTTTTCGATGCACAAACTGCTGTAATCAAACCAGGTGTAGGAAAGGCCGTACCCGAAAGGATACAGTACGGGTTTGTCAAAATAACGGTAGGTTCTCGGATGATCGATCAGATTATAATCCTCCATGGGCGGAAGATCTTCATCCCCTCTGTACCAGGTCATGGGAAGGCGCCCTGCGGGGGAAGCTTCTCCAAAGATGGCAGCGGCAAGACCGTTCCCGAGATCCTGCGAACCGGTCGTATTGGTCAGGATCGCCGGCACGTGTTCCTGCATCCAGTTGATGGCGTAAGGATAATTTGCGATCAGCACCACTGCCACATTCGGGTTTGCCTCGTAGACTGCTTCCACAAGCTTTTCCTGAAGCGGGATCATCTGTATGGTGCTCCGGTCGATTTCTTCCTTCGCATTCACAACAGGGCTGCACCCAAGAGCTACAATAACCTTCTTTGCTTTTTTTGCCAGAATTTTTGCGCGCTCAATTCCATTAGAGACCATCTCTACGGTCATGGTTACGGCTTCCTTTTCGGAACCTGCCCAGTCTTCTTCACCGTTGCCGCCTTCTTTGGTATTGCTTTCGGCTTTTTTACGGATCAGAGGATCCGTCTTTATTTTCCCCTTTTCCAGATATACGTTCCGGTTGCCGAAGCAGTAGATCCTGATGTCACATTCTTCATCATTCCAGTATTCCGAAAGTTCCACACAGTTGGCGTTTCTGGGGTTCGCTTTACGTACAGCTTCTGCCGTGCCAATGGTAAAGCTCTCAAAAATGAACCAGGAGAAAGGTTCGTCCGAGGAAAGGCTGATTCTTCCATCCGGGGCTGCTTTCAGATATTTTTTATACGCCGGGGCGTAGAGGAAGTTGCTGCCCGATCCCCAGTTGGTCTGTTCAAATACGATGGCATCCTCAGGTTTATCTACCAGCACCAGATCTGCAGGCTCCGGCTCCATAAACCCTCTGAAGGTTTCGGGCGGGCGGCTTCCTCCGATATATCTGTCCCCAATCTTCAGCCGTATAAGGTTCAGGCCGCTGTCATAGGGGATTTCATGATGCATTTTCTTTTCCAGCCCTGCCTTCAGCGTTACCTTGTAGATCGGTTTCCCGCCATACCAGTCCATATACCAGCGATCTCCGACATGGCCGATCAGCGCGATATCATCCCCGGTATCAAACGGCAGAAACCCGTTCTCATTCTTCAGCAGAATATTGGATGCTTTGCTCATCTCCAGCGAAACCTTCTTTGCCTCGTCCGTTCCCACGTCTGCCATATCCAGCTCCGCATAAGGATCTTCCGGATCGAAGGCGCCCTGGCGGATCAGTTCTGTGATCGTGCAGAGGATGGATCTGTCCAGCTCCTCTTCGGTGATGAGGCCGCGCTCGCAGGCTTCTTTCGCTGCTTTCGTGACTTCATCAGGACTGTCCAGCATGGCATCTACTCCTGCTTTGACACCTTCCGCCAGAGTTTCCGCATGGGTCTTGAAATAATGATGGAAATTCACGGTCTGCAGAAAATCTCCCCCGTCCGTCACAGCGTAATGGATGCCCCACTGATCCTTCAGGATGTCCCGGACCTCATGGTTGAGCATGGCAGGGAGATGGTTGATTTCGTTATAGGAGGTCATGACACCTTCTGCATGTCCTTCCTGTGCGCAGTAACGATAAGGTTCCAGCTCATAGTCATATTTGATTTTGTCACTGATATCAAAATTGTCATAACAACGCCGGTATTCCTGGTTATTGGCATAAAAATGTTTCAGCACCGCGGCAGTACGGATACGGTCGCCGCGTTCGCCTTTGCCAAGAGGTGTTCCATCATAATTATGCTCATCCTGCATACCCCTGATGTAGGCCGAAGCCATCTTTCCGGTAAGGTAGGGATCTTCCCCATACCCTTCTTCATTACGTCCCCACCGGGGATCACGGCACAGATCGACGGTTGGACAAAGGCGTCCATGGCCGTCCCTGCCGACCGCATTTTCGAAGGCACGGGCTTCTTTTCCCGTGATATCGCCGGCTTTTCGGATCAGATCCCGGTCGAAGGTCGCTGCCATGCCGATGGGCTGGGTAAACGAAGTCGTCGGGGTCGGGGGATAGGTTTCTCTCTGCCCGGCTCTCGCCTGGACTCCATGGGCTCCCTCACCTCCACAGGTGGAAACTTTAAATCCCAGGCGTTCATTTTTGAACCTCATGGTAAAACAGGAGAATTTTTCTTCCAGGCTCATCTGAGAAAGAAGATATTTTGCGCGTTCCTCTACGGAAAGTCCAGTATTATATAAAGGTGAATTTTTATCCATTTTTTTCTCCCAGGGAAAAGGAGACAGAGAACCGTCCCCTGTCTCCTCCTGTCTCTTTTTACCAGACGCAGATCTCGTCTTTGGTTCCTTCCGCGAAGGGGCCGGGAATAGTACTTAAGCCACGGTGAGCGCCGGCGTAGTCGCGGTCAAAAATGATTTCTGTCCCGTCCGGATTTTCAAATCTCTGCTCGGGCTCAAAAGCACAGCCCAGCTTATCGCTGGTGATGATCCCGTCCGCAGGATCAGAAAGGAAATCGTATACATTGGTCTTCAGGAAGCAGTGTCCGTCCTTCTCGCACAGTTCGACCTTGACGTCCGTATCCGTATTGACAAGGTTATGCTTCTCATGTTTGCACACAGTGGCACCTTTAAAGTAGGCATTTCCTTCTACCCATACCGGCAGATGGCCGAAATGATAGGTGGCAAGCGCGCCCATATCCGGCTCCTGGCCAATCATGAAATTGCCGATCCACTCGTCATAGGTGGGGAAGATATCAAAAGGCGCCGTTCCTACTACCTGATAATCTGCGTCGGTGGGCTTTTTCGATTCATCCGTGACTGGATACTGCTGAATGAAGATGTTGTTGTAGATTCTGTCGTCGCCGTGCAGAATGGTCATAAAGCCGGCAACCTCTGTCCGGTGACGGATATGATACGGCGTATAGCGAGGCTCTCTCTGGCCGTTCACAATGCTGTCCACGCCGGAATTGATCAGGCTGAAGGAGCCAAGAACCAGGTTGTGGACACAGGCGATTCCTTCACTGGGAATAGTGATGGAAACATTGGAGAGAAGCAGGTTGTTATCGATCAGGGTCGGACCATGGCCTACTTCGATAAATACATCGGTGCTGAACATGGCGCCTTTAGCCTGGCTTCGTCCTTCCGGCCTCTGATTGTCGTGCATCAGATTCTGGCTGATGCGCGCTCCCTGTGCCTGCCAGTCGCACCACACACCCATAATACAGTTGTGGATATGGTTCCGGCGGATGGTCACATCGATGGCGGCATGCAGCTTAATGCCGGCCGTCTCTGCGCCGCCCAGCTGCTGGGAGTTGCAGATATGATGAATATGGCAGTCCTCGATGGTGGAGAACACGCCGCCCATACGTCCTACGATGCCGGTCTGCTCACAATGGTGTACATGGCAGCGGCGGATAATGTGGCTGCCCACTTTTTCCTTCAGCCATCCGTGATACTGCCCGCGGCACACGGCATCCCTTTCCATCTGGGTCGGGCTCTTTACATGCTTCGTATAGAAGTACATGTCATTTTCCGGATCACGGTATTTGCCGAGAGAAATACCGCAGCATTTGCTGTTGCTGATCTCGCAGTCTTCAATGATCCAGCCTTTGCTCCAGTGGGGACCGATCATGCCGTCCTGATAGGCTGCCGGCGGCGCCCAGGTCGTGGCGGCTTTCTGGATATCGAATCCGCTGACTGTGATATAGCTTACACCTGTCTTGTCAGGCATAAAGCAGTTCCGGCGGACGCTGATTTCGACCTTTTCTTTGTTGGGATCTTTTCCCTTAAAGTTCGCATAGAGAACCGTAAAGTTCCCATCCTGCTCCGTATACCATTTGTAAGTGGATTCCTCCTGATTCCAGGCACAGGGATCCGCTTCCCCTTTTATACATTCCTCGAGGGTCACTGTCTCGTACAGCATGCGGTCATTCAGAAAAACCGCTCCGGTATGCCGTACAGTCGGGGCAAAGTACCAGTCACCGCAGACAAAAGTTGTATAAGGATTATAGGAGCCAAAGACACCGTTATCCACTCTGGCGGTCCAGACATCATCCTGATAATGCGTCCACCCGGTCAGGATCTCCGCACCCGTGATCACTGCGGCGAGAGGCTTTTCCGAACGGTAGGTGATCCTGTTTTCTTCGGTTCCCGCGTTCACGGGATTTACATATTCCCGGTAGATTCCCGGCGCTACGATCACTTCGTCCCCGGGCATGGCGATTCTGGCGGCATCATCGATATGGCGGAAAGGCATTTCGGCACTCCCGTTTCCGTCCCGGGAGGCAGTGGCATTCACATAATATTTCATAGCTTCTCCTTTTCATTGATATTGTTGTATAACAAAGCAGTTCAAACGCTGCCTGCTATCAACATAACACAGAAGCGGCCAAAATGAAAGTAAAGGATTTTGACAGGGACCGCAGTCGCAGAAAAAATGGTTACAGTTCACGGCCTGACCGATCGCCGCTTTCTGCACCTGATATCCATT
>CACZPF010000390.1 GCA_902782975.1 uncultured Lachnospiraceae bacterium | reverse complement strand
TTTTTGAGGAGGTTAGAAGTTCAAGGCATCGAAGCCGTTTGAAGATTCATACCATTCAATCGATGCAGAGAGTTTCGCAATTACCTGTTCTGTGTATTTCTTACGCTATCATACCTCTGTTGAGGTAGTTTTTCAACCAAAATGTCTTTCTGCGGCCGGTGATACAAAAAAAGACCGAAAAAGGAAGCCAGCTGCTCTCCTTTTCGATCTTTTCTGATCCAGATAATTACGAAACGCACCGGTGAGATCAAATAGTATGTCTTCACCTGCGTGTTCTGTCGTCTCCGGCATAAAGTTCTTCAATAAACCGCTTCTTATCCCATCTGCCGTCAAACTTCTCTTCTGCCTGAATAAATGCGTCCCGCTTGATAAAGTCTGCATCCGTAAGGCACCCCTGCATGTGGGCACTGAGCAGTACATCGGCATGGACCTGCATCAGTTTGTAAAGGCTTCGCATATAGGAATCATAATCCGAATCCAGGAACCACTGGTATCCGATCCAGGCTCTGCTCCCATATTCCCCGATATGGAATACATCTCCCAGAAACAGGATCTTCTTTCCGTACATTTCCACCAGATAACAGACATCCCCGGAGCTGTGTCCCGGAGCTTCGATACAGGTAAAGGAAAGATCCCTGATGACAAGAGAGTCTTTGTCCTTTACGTATACATCCGGAATAAAGGGCTCAAAAGGGGTAGGATAGGCATAATGGAAATTGAGAGGATCATCGGAGCGTTCCACCGAGGCGGCCCCCTGTCCGACGTAGATCTTAGCGCCCTGCTTCTGAAGCATGGCCGCGTTTCCGGCATGGTCCCCGTGGGCATGGGTGATCAGGACTTCACGGACGGGAAGCGAGTCAATGCCCCAGTACTCCATATTCCGTTTCACGATCTCCCAGTCGGATGCATTGGTCCCGCAGTCGATCAGTGTCAGGGCGTCCCGGTTTTTGATGGCAAATACGTTGGGGATCGATCTATATTCTTCCCCGCATAGTTTATAAATATCCTTCAGTACCTGCATATTTTTTCCTTTTTACGACGCTTCTGCTCCGCCGTTCATAAAATGGTCTACAGTGCCAGATCCCACATGCCGCAGAAGGGATCCACAGGACTCTTTCCTTTGAATGCAGATTCTCCGCAGATCTTCTCCAGCACGGCTTTACAGGTATAACGTGTTTCCGTATAAGCATTGATATAGGTTCCGATCATTGGGATGTCCATAAGAAGATACGGACTCTGGAACGAGACCGCCATCGTGGGGATCTCCTTCGTATAGGAAGGAATGTCGCCCATGACGATCGATTTCCATTCGATCCTGTATCCGGCCTTTGCCCCGAGATAATAGAGTATCAGATCGTACTTCCCGACCATCTCTTCAGATGAGAGGCCGTATTTTCCAATACCGGGGATCTCCGTAAGGTCGATCTCCTTCACCTCAAATCCCCTGTCTTTCAGTCCCGAAAGGAAATTCCGGTACTGCGGATCCGACGAATACCTGATCGACTGGACGCTCTCTACATTGATCAGGAGGATACGGCGGTATTTTTCTGTTGTGAGGGGAAGGATCCCGCCCCGGTCCTTGACCAGTGTTACTGCCTGATCCGCGCAGGCGGCCGCACGATTTCTGTGCTCCTCACAGGAAATACAACTGTCTTCAACCTTTACCTCCGGAAGCGGACGTTCATAAAGCCTTAATTTAGCCTTCAGACCAAGTATCCGCATCACAGCCTCATCCAGACGTTCCGGAGTAATGATCCCGTCCTCATACCCCCGCTTCATAAAACGGACATCCTCGTCATGATTCACTGTAAACAGCATCATGTCGATCCCTGCTGCGATCATATAAGGAACGGCACGGGAGCGCGGCATAGAATTGGTAAAGCCTCCCATATGCGTATCATCCGATACAATGACCCCGTTAAACCCAAGTTTTCCCCGGAGCAGCCCCTGCAGCAGAGGTGCCGAAAGAGAACCCGGCATGATATCTTTATCTTCCGTTTCCGGGTCAAAATACCGGCTGTAGGCCGGGCATTTGATATGGGCAGCCATGACCGAATCCGCCCCCGCATCGATCAGAGTCTTATAAACTTTTCCATAGGTCTTGTCCCATTCCTCTGTTGAAAGAGTATTAATGGAAGGTACCTTGTGCTGATCTCTGAAATCCATTCCGTCGCCCGGAAAATGTTTAATGCCGACCGCCATATTGTTCTGATGGCAGCCTTCCATATAGGCTTTTGCCATTTCAAGCACCGTATCCGGATCACTTCCGTAGGTTCTTGTGCAGGTGACAGGACTCATAAAACTATAGTTTATATCGATGATCGGAGAATAGGTCCAGTTGCACCCTATTTCCCCGCCTTCCTTTGCGCAGATCTCTCCAACCATTTTTGCATAAGCCGGATCGCCGGTGGCCGCCACCTGCATCTGGGAACCAAAAAAAGTCCCGTCCTTCAGCGCGCCGCTTCCGCCCGCTTCAAAATCGCCCGAAAAAAGAAGAGGAATTTCTGATCGCTTTGACGTACTGTGTACAAATCTGACAAGTTCTTCTCTTGTGCCTCCCCGGAGAAAAATCCCCCCCGGCCTGATCCCGCGAAAAGCCATCTCCTCTTCCTCATCAGTCAGGTTCCAGATGGTCTCGCAGAAAATCTGTCCCAGCTTATCCTCTGTGCTCATCTTTTCAAATGTATTCTGCACCCATCTGTGCTGTTCTTCATCTAAAAAGAAAGGATTTGCTTTCAGATCTACCATGGTCTGTTCCTCCTTATCCTGTAAAAGCCCGCAGAAGAATCGTCCCCCTGCGGGCTTTTCACTGGCAAATTTTAGTATATCCGGTAATAAAGTCCGTTATTCTGCTGCGACAAACGCGTTCAGCTGTTCCTGTTTGGCATCCATGTAAGTCTGAAGGCCGGCTGCGTAAAGCGCTTCATTAAACTCGTCAAGCTTTGCGTCTACATCACTTGCAAAACCCCATTCAAGAAGGCTTCTGTACTGGGCTACGACGGATGCAAGAGCTGTCTCCTCAGCTGCGTAATCTGCAGAATCAAAGAGGAAGCCAAATGCTACAGAAGGTGTTGCCGCATTGTTCCATGCCTTGATCTGATCCCAGTGGTCTGCCTGGCCGCCCTTCTGAACAGGAATCAGAGAACCGTTTCCGATCTCCCAGGTCTTCTGATCCGGATAATCGCTGCCGATCGCCACTGCGAATCCATCCTCATCTACTTCCCAGTTTTCTCCCTCGATACCATAGCAGAGAAGGCTGATCACTTCGGGATCGGAGTAGCAGAGGTTGATAAACTGCATTGCCTTGTCCGGATAAGCGGAATTGGTCGGGATCGTCCAGGTCCAGGTCTGCGCTGTCATAAGAATGGTGGAGTTCAGCGGGCATACAACGGTCTCACCGGACTGGGAAAGTGCATTGTACTCTGCATAGTTATCCGGTGTATAAGAGGTAAAGTAGGACATGCAGAGACCGTTCTTCATAAGGTTGGCACCGGAATTTCCTTCGTCTGTCAGGATATCGGGATAAATATACCCTGCTTCGTTCCAGGAACGGGTCAGATGCAGGAATTCTCTGTAACTGTCGGATTCAAAGAAGTTGGAAACCTCGGGAACCGATGCATCCATCAGAACACCAAGATTGTTCGAAAGAGGATCATGTCCATTAAAGGTATTGATAAGAAGCGTCGGTTTTGTTCCGGAAGATCCTGTCACATATCTGTCCGGATGTGCTTCGTGAAGAGCCGCAAAGATATCCGTCAGATCGGCGTAATCTGCAACACCGGATACATCGAGTCCAAGCTCGTCAATATACTGCTTGTCAAATACGATACATTCCTGGCTGGCATTGTTGCGGAGCATGGTAACACCATAAATTCTGCCGTTGCATACACTGCCCTTAAGAAGGGTATCGCCGAGGGTCGCCTTGACATCCTGGCCGTACTCTTCCAGAAGATCTGTCATGTCGTTAAGCTGGCCCTGCGCCACATATCCTGCCAG
Organism: uncultured Lachnospiraceae bacterium; assembly: GCA_902782975.1. Classification (GTDB taxonomy): domain Bacteria; phylum Bacillota; class Clostridia; order Lachnospirales; family Lachnospiraceae; genus Blautia_A. Next base: position 5,101 of record CACZPF010000390.1, on the reverse strand, counting down.
ACCGCTGCGGAACATTCCCGGCAGGCAGTCCCACTGTTCAGAAGGAGAAGCCAGTGCCAGAGACATCTGCTGCATCAGGTTGCCATAGGTAAAGCCCTGAAGGGTAACCGTAGCTCCGATCTTCTCTTCCGCGATCTCGGAAAGTCTGCTCTCAATAGCGTCCAGATTTGCCGGCAGTTCATTCCATGCGTAAACTACAACGATATTCGGTACTTCTTCCGCCTGTGCAGGAACCGCAAAACCGGTCATGGAAGCAACAGTCAGTGCAGCTGCAAGAATCGTGCTTAATACTCTTTTCTTCATGTTTTTCCTCCTTTAAAAATACAGTAAAACTTGTTGTTTGGTAAACTGCTTCTCTATGTGAAAGGGATCTCAGCCCTTTACACCTCCCATGACAATACCTTTTACAAATCCCTTCTGAAGGAACGGATACGCGATCAGGACCGGCAGCGTACAGACGACCGCGATCGCCATCCGGACCCCGTTGCTCGGCAGGGTCGTTGTAGAGATGACACCGGAATTCGTTGACAGGAACTGAATGCTGCGGATCATGTCATTCAGAACATTCTGAATGCTGTAAAGCTTCGGATCGGTCAGGTAGACCAGACCATTGTTCCAGTCGTTCCAGTAGCCGAGGCCGATAAACAGAAGAAGGGTCGTAACAATAGGTTTGGAAAGCGGAAATACAATATCCTTAAAGATCCTGATCTCTCCTGCGCCGTCGATCCTGGCCGATTCCATGATCTCCTTGGGAATGCTGTTCTGGAAATAGGATCTTGCCAGGATCACGTAGAATGCCTTTACCAACAGGTTCGGAATGATGAGTGACAGGATATTATTCTTCATCCCGAAGTAGGAAGTGTACATAATATAAGTCGGAACCAGACCGCCGTTAAACAGCATCGTAAAAAACAGCAGAAAGTTGATGACTTTCCGTCCGGGCATCTCCGGATCCGCCAGCGGATAAGCCAGAAGAAGCGTGATCAGAAGACCTGCTGCCGTTCCGACGACCGTAACAAAAATGGAAATTCCATAAGCACGGAAGATCTGGGATGAATGTTCAAACAGATAGGCATAGGCAGCTGTGCTCCAGACTTCCGGGAAGAAGGAATAGCCGTTTCTCATAAGCGTCGCCTCCTCCGTGAGAGAGGAGATCACCAGCAGGATAAAGGGAACGACCGCTGCCAGAGAAAGCAGGATCAGACATATCAGAATTATCACTTTATAAGCTTTCAGCTTTTTCATGTCTTTCTCCTTTCTCAGAACAGGGCGTCTTCCGGGCTGATCTTCTGCACCAGCTTATTTGCCGCAAAGACTACTATGAAACCGACGATCGCCTGATAAAAACCGGCTGCGGACGACATGGCCACATCGCTTCGTTCCAGAAGCCCTCTGTACACATACGTATCGATAACATTGGTCGTTGCAAGAATGGCGCCGGAATTCTGCGGCACCTGATAAAACAGGCCGAAATCCGAATAGAAAATACGGCCGATGCTCAGCATGACCATGGTGATAATGGTTGGTTTCAGAAGCGGGATCGTGAGCCTGGTCACCTTCTGCCAGTAGGAAGCTCCGTCAATGCTGGCCGCCTCATAGATACTGCTGTCAAATCCTACGATCGTCGCCATGTAGATGACGCTTGCATATCCGATATTCTTCCAGTTGTTGACCAGGGGAAGAATAAAGATCCAGGGGCCTGTTTCCAGATACCAGTTTACCGGATCGAGACCCAGAGCCGGAAGAACCGTCTTATTCAGAAACCCGCTGGAACCCATAAACGCAAATCCCAGGTAACTCACCACTACGTAGGAAACAATATAGGGAATCAGAAGCGATCCCTGAAACAGCGACAGAGCCAGCTTGTTGTTGATCTCTGCCAGCATGATCGCCACCGCCACCGATGTCACCGTGATCAGTACGATAAAAGCCAGGTTATAGAGAATCGTGTTTCTTGTGATGATGAAAGCATCCTTTGTAGCAAACAGATATTTGAAGTTGTTCAGCCCGTTCCAGGGGCTCTGAAGGATGCCTTTCCGGAAGTCGATCTTTTTAAAAGCGATGATCAGTCCCGCCATGGGAATATAGTTATTGATGATCAGATAAATGATACCCGGCAGCATCATCAGATACATCCATCGATACCGCCACCATTGTTTTTTACGGGTTTTTGTCGTACCATCTGCCATATCTTTATCCTGCCTTTCAATGTCGCCAGATCCGGAAAAAAGTTTTCATTGCCGGATCCATTCTCAAATGCCATCAGTGACTTCCTTTTTCTTTATGATAATCTGATTATAATCTGGCTTTCTTTATAATTCCATCACGTATCAGACGCAAACAGATCCGCAAAAGTTACCTATTCTAATTCAACATCTTCTGCCTGCAGAATCTGTAAACAGCATAACCGCAAGTCTCTTCTGGCCTTTTATAACCTCTCTCTGCCCCACCGGACATCCTTCCTGATCCAGCAGTATCTGCCATATATTTTCCGTATCCTGACACAAAATGTACAGACTGCCATTTTTCAGGATGACCTGCCTTGGATTTCTGCCGCAAAGCGGAATCACCTTTTTTCCTGTAAGAAGACCGCTTTCTGCCAGGTCAAATACCGTAAGCATATCGACAGATCTTGTTATTGCATATGCCTTTTTATAATTTCCGTCTATCAGGATTCCCGAAGGATGTGCATACTCCAGTGAAGAATGTTCACAGAGCGGAACCTGTCCGGCTTCCAATGTCCCGATCTCCTGCAGTTTCTCATAAACCAGATTTTCACTGGAGCACCTGCCTGTCTGTACTGTATGATCCATAAATCTGTAAACAGTAATAACCGGTTCTATTTCGGATAAAACATAAATATATTGTCCATATACATACGCATTTCTCGGGCCTGTGCCGGATAAACCTTCCAGGCAGAGGATCATTTCCAATGCGTCCTTTTTGCAGTTCAGCCTGAACATCTTTGTCTCATCGGTTCCCCGAACCGGAACCAGATAGTCGCCGGAAGGCATTCTGTACAGATCATGGGGAGAAGGCGTCTCCTGAAAGAAAGGAATTCTCCGGTGCCCATGGAATCGGAATATATCTAAAACCTTTCCTGGCAATCCTTCCCCCGTCCTTTCAAACAGCACCAGATTTGCCTCATCTCCCATCCATTCTGTCACATAATTTCCATCCTTATCTACATAAGTTGAAGCGATCTTCTCCCCATTACCACCATGGTTCAAAACAAGGATCCGGTTTTTCAGAAGATCCACTGCAATCGGAAATCCTCCAAAAGAAGAAAAACAATTAATGAAACAAAAAGTTCCGTCTTCTTTTTGTGCATAAACCTGAATTTCACCGCCAGGCTCATGCCCGCCATGAAAACTCGTTTCGCATGCCACAAACAGCAGCTTTCTTTCAGCGTCCAGACTTAATGTACTGACGCTTTTCCCCGTAATGATTCTCTGCCGAAGTCTGTACTCTTCTCCATTTTTCTGAAAAACACATATGCTGCCGCCGGTCGTTCCATTATAGTTTTCTCCCCATCCACCTGTGATAATCTGATGCGTCATGATAGTTTTCTCCTATATAAAATTCTTACTGCTGTCATTCATACCATAGTATTTTTTATATAATCTTCGGCAGTACAGGTTTCTTTATAAAATAATCCTTTGATGACAGGATGATTTGACTTTCTTTCCCAAAGTGATAAAATCCAGGTAAATGAATCGATTATGTCGATATCCTGTGATTCTGCCGGCATCTATCATTTTCTGGAGTAATTTGTATGAATTTTGATGAAGAGATTATAAATTATTATGAACGTCCTTATCGGCTGGTTCAAATGACCTATAAAGAAGTTATTGCCTGTAATCTGGACTGCGGATACTATTCCACAGAGCAGAATGGAACAGATTTCCACCGTCTGTCCAGAGACATTGTTCTGTCCGCCATGAAATTCGAAAACGGGCATATCACGAATCTGGTCTTTTCCAACCATCAGCCGCTTCGGCTGGAATTACAGGACAAAGAGTTAAATCTTTTTTATTGCGATTATATTGAAATCCGTTTTGTATTGTGCGGACATATGGAATTAGAGATAGAAAACACGTATGCCTGTTTTGAGCAGAATGATATCTGTCTGATCGATTCCATGGCCGCCCACCGGGAAAGAGTCTCCCAGTCAGAAGGGATCGTTGTTAACATTGGTATTGACCGGACTATTTTCAATGAGGCTTTTCTGAGCAATATAGGGCTTTCTCCGCTTCAGAAATTTCTGCGGGCCAATATCATGAAACAAAGCCACCATCGACACTATCTGAAGTTTACACCAGGTGAGGGCACTGATTGCAATTCTGTTAAAGAATATCTTTCCAGAATTTTTTATGAAGTAAAAAATACAAGGGCAGGATACCTCGAAATCAGTAAAGGCTATATTATCCGATTAATGGATCACCTGACCACGGGATATGACTATCACTTCAGCCAGGCAGATTCTATTGCTTTCAGCCAGAGTCTGTTTGAATCTGTCGATGCCTTTATAAAGGATAACCTGTCCACCGTCTCTCTGGAGGATCTGAGTGAACAATTTCATTATCAGACAAATTATTTTAATAACCTGATCAAAAAGCATACTGGTCTAACATATTCACAATTTCTGATCACACAGCGAATGGAAAAGGCCAAGACACTGCTCTCCTCCACTAACCTTTCCATAGATGAGATCATGTTTCTCACCGGCTACAATAATAAAGGTTTTTTTTACAGCAAATTTACTGACTATACTGGTATGAAGCCTGCCAGCTACCGAAAAAAATATAGTTAAAAACTATAATCCACGATCCGCCGGAAAGCCGTTTCTGCCATACATTCTCCTCCCGCCTCTGACGGATGCAGACCGTCCCCGGAATCACACTCTTTTCGCAGTCTTTCTCCGGAATCATCCTGGACTGCACGGTCAAAGGGAATTACTACATCTGCCATGGATTCATAGCGGATCCATTCATTCAGCTGCTGCCGCTGTATCTCAGGCAGATCGTACTGCATGTTTTCCTGTGTCCGGAACGGACATATGGTACCAAGGGCTGTCCTGCTCTGATGTGCATGGATATTT
>CACZPF010000389.1 GCA_902782975.1 uncultured Lachnospiraceae bacterium | reverse complement strand
TTTACCAACTGTGACGGCTGTATTGTAATCAGGAGATATGTGTACATAGTTACGTGACATCGGCTTCAGGCCTTCCCGCATGATCTGGTCCAGGAATCTTTTCGAAGTGCCGTGGTAAAGGAATTCGGGCGGTTCAGGCTTTTCCATCTCTATGACGACGCCTGGTATTGAATGCCCCTGATTGGCACGAACCCGTTTTCCCGAGGAGTCATACGAATATCGTGTTTTTTCATCGGCAGCCACAATTTGCGCAAGAACATTTTTATCCACAAATGGGTATCGCTTCCTTAATGCATCAATAATTGTATCCACGTCAGCCCATCCGCCAGTCAGCGAAATATATTCTGGTTCATCAGAATTCTCTTTTTTCGCATGTCTTAAGAAAAAAGACAGTGTTTTGCTTACATTATTCAGATTCATCCTGCTTTCCTCCGTCTGATGGTAATTTTATAGCAAAAGACAATATCGTTTTCTTAAAGCGCCGGTCGTGCGCATTTTTATAGTAAAACATGAAATTCATTTGCTGCTTACTATATCATTCTATACGGCAATTAATCACAATTGGCAATACAGTAATTATATCATTGTTTAATTAACAGCGGAGACAGCCTTCCCGGTAAATGGTTTGACTTTAGAAGATGCAATGTTATGGACACATCAGCTTTTTCCGAGAGAGAAGCCGGCTGTGTGAATGATTTTTTCTCACACAGCCGGGAAAATCTTGACGTTGTTCTGTTTAAGTAATACACCCCGTTAAGTGTATACTCGTGTTATAGTTTCCTCACCATTGCTGTTTTCTGGTAAAACGAGATTCCATAACAGAGTACTTCTTTGTACCCTTCCATGTTCTTTGCGAATTGCTTGTCTACTATCTGCCGGAGTGCTTCCTGGCACCAGTAATCCATTCGAAAGGCGCTTTCTGAATTTTGGCCTCGATAATCATAGCACGGCGGTTTCTTTAGTTTCTCAGGTCAGATCGTCTCTATAAATTTCGATATATAGTGCAGCGCTGCTCCGGCGGCGATGGATTCGTTTTTGTAGGAGCAGAGTTTAATGAAATCAGAATCCGTATCAAATGTACTGAGCCGGAGCGTCCTCTTTTTTATTTCTTCCAGATACGGTTCCAGATAAGCGCCTACATAGCCGCCCAGTATGATGTCGCAGTCCAGGAGTTCCCGTATGTTATTGACGGTCAGGGCAATGTAGTCCAGATACTGATTCCAGTTATTCAGTAATTTTTCATCCGTGGTCGTCCGGAGATTTTCAAAGTAACCGGCCAGATCGTCCTGAGACAGATTGGTGGCAGCAAGGTAAGGGTCGACACAGCCTGCCCGGCCGCAGTAGCACTGCCTCCCGTGAGGGATCAGGGTGATGTGCCCGACCTCGGCTGCCCGGAAATTATTGCCGGTATATACCTGGCCGTTGAGGATCATAGCGCCGCCGACATTATTGCTGAGCATGATATAGAAGGAATTCTGCAGGTCCTTATTCACCCATTTTTCAGCAAAGGAAGCCGCATTGGCATCGTTATACAGGGAGATGTCAAAGGAAATGTACTTAAGAAACATGTCATAAGTATCCTCACGCAGATCGATGATCTCGCTGTAAAACAGGCTGCGGGTATCCGCTTTTACCAGCGCAGGTATGCCGATGCCGACGCCGAGGATCCTGCCGTGGTCGATCCCGCTGCTTTCTATAAATTCCTGCTGAAGTTCAGAAACTTTTTTGAAGTATTCGTCGCTGTGTTCGAAGGGCAGCCGGTTGCGCTTAAAGGAAATGATCCGCCCGTTCAGATCGACGGCGACGCATGCAACATGATGCCTGGTAATGTCAAGCCCCAGGGCGAGTTTGGCTTCGGAAAGCAGAGAGTAGGTGATGGCTCTGCGGCCGCCTGTCTGCCCGCGGGAACCGCTGATTTCGATCAGGCCGAGATCTAAAAGATAGTCAATGTTTTTGGTAACAGTCGGAAGGGTCAGATTTAAACCTGCGGCAAGATCCTGTTTTGTAACATCCAGATGGCTCAAAAAATAGGAATAAATATTCGAAGTATTGATTTTTCTTAAATTGAAATCATAGGTATCCATTTTTATTATCCTATCATTTATATTATTTTTTATCCTGTCTTTTCTGCCTTTTTATGATCCTGTTTTCTTCGTCCTTTTCTTATTCTTTTTCTTATCCTGCCTTTTCCTGGAAATCTGCAGAAAAAGGATTTGTGAATCTGAGAATGCTCTGAAAATATCAAACTTTATGAAAACTGTTTTATATAATAACTTTAATTTACCATACAATGCAGGAAACGCGCAACAAAAGTGTTCATGTAAAAGTGACGAAATACGGAAGCGAAAATTGTGCAAATCAGCAAAAGTGATCAGCGAAACATTTTCATTACATGTTCTGCTTGACAATGAACCCATAGGGTGCTAAAGTCGTTTTAGAAAATGGTTATAGAAAAGAACTTTAATAATGAATTTCAAATAAAAAAGAACAATAAAGGAGGAACATCAAAATGGCTGTTAGAGGAAGTATTCCAAAGACAATGAAGGCGCTGGTTGCTTACAGTAAGGATGATTACAGACTGGAGACGGCTTACCCGACGCCGGAGTGCGGACCGGATGATATTATTATTAAGACAGAAGCCTGCGGCATCTGTGCCGGCGATCTGAAGTGCAAACACGGGGCGGCTATGTTCTGGGGCGATGATGTTCAGCCTTCATGGGTTAAACCTCCGTTTATTCCGGGACATGAGTTTTATGGAACCATCGTTCAGATGGGTGAGAATGTAGAAGGCTATGAACTGGGCGAGAAGATCACGGCCGATCAGATCGTTCCCTGCGGAAAATGCCGTTTCTGCAAGGACGGCCATTACTGGATGTGCCAGCCGCATGATATGTACGGCTTTATGTACTATACAAACGGCGGTATGGCAGAATATGTGAAATATGGAAAGACATCCGTTATCTCCAAAGTTCCGAAGGATATGCCGCTTGAGCAGGCAGTTCTGATCGAGCCCTACGGCTGCTCCAAACATGCGGTAGACAGAGCAGGCATCACCAATGAAGATGTGGTCGTTATCTCCGGAGCAGGAACCCTTGGCCTCGGCATGATCACCTATGCAAGAATGAAGAATCCGAAGAAGCTGATCGTTCTTGATATGCAGGAGAATCGTCTGGAGCTGGCTAAAAAGTTCGGGGCAGATCTGGTCTTCAATCCCGGCAAATGCGACATCGATAAGGAAATCAAGGCGCTTACCGATGACTATGGCTGCGATATCTATATCGAAGCGACCGGCAATCCCGCCAGCGTGATCCAGGGTCTGACGATCATCCGTAAACTCGGAACATTTGTAGAGTTCTCTGTATTCGGAAAAGAGACGACCGTAGACTGGTCCATCATCGGCGACCGTAAAGAACTGAATATCCTCGGGTCCCATCTCAGCCCCTACGCTTATCCGTTTGTCATCGAAAATATGCAGAATGGCAATCTGAAGACGGAAGGTGTCGTTACGACCGTTCTTTCTCTTGACGAATGGGAAAAAGGATTTGACCTTGCCACAGGACGCGAAGGCGACCTGAAAGTAGTCTTCAAATTCTGATAATAGTCTTCAGACCATGTTAAGTTAAGAGATCTACTGTAAGGATAGAAGATTTAGATCTTCCTCATGAGAAGCGTCTGAATACGCAACCTGTATTGTGTGATCTGGCCATTGGGCCTTCACTATTCTTTCTTTTTCAGAAAGAACCTATAAACACCTGTAAGATCAAGGAGGTAGAAACATGAGAAAAGCACTGGCACTTTTTATGGCAGCAGCTGTGACAGCAGGAACGATCGCATCATCTGCAATGGTGTTTGCAGGCGAAGCATCTGATTTTGACTGGAAAAAGTTTGACGGAGAAGAGATCACCGTACTTTTCAGCCAGCATACCTATTCAGACGCGGTAGAAGAAAAACTTGGTGAATTCACCGAGAAGACAGGTATCAAAGTAAACTATTCCTCCATGCCGGAAGGAAACTATTTTGAAAAACTGAATGTTGAGCTCAGCAGCCATTCCGGTTCGATCGATGTTTTCATGACA